>JBBRBZ010000029.1:0-26500 GCA_038205305.1 Gemmatimonadales bacterium | reverse complement strand
GCACTCGCTGCGTCTGCTGGGTGCCGATCCAGGCAATGGTCACCAGCGACACGCCGAGGGCTCCGACAATCGCCCCGATGGTATTCGCGGCGTAGATCGTTCCGACCAGTCGGCCGTGGTCTTTCTCACCCGACGCCAGCGCCGCGAGCCCGAGCGGGAAAGACGCGCCCCAGAGGATCGCGGCCGGCAGCACCACCCAGAGGCAACGGACGAGGTCCAGCTGAAAGGTGAACATCGGTGAGGAAGAGAGCGTGGGATTGACCGGCCAGTACGGCAACGCTTGCGTGAGCGAATAGGCTGCCCAGGCCATGCAGGCGACCAGAAGGAGTTGGCACCAGCCCAGCGCCGTCCGGGGGTTGAGTGCGCGGGCGAGATATGACCCGGCCCCGCTCCCGAGCCCGATACCCAGGAGGAACGCGGCGAGAATGAGCGAGAAGGTATAGGTGGTCGCCCCCAGCATCAGCGAGAGGATGCGAGTCCAGACCACCTCGGCACCAAGTGCCGTGAGGCCGGAAAGTGCCGTCGTGATCAGGATCGGCCAGGCACCGGCGGGCAGCGGCTTGCGTGCGCTGGCCGCCTCGGCAGAGGTGGCATCGTGGGGCAGACTTCGGGACAGGAGCCATGCCACGAATCCCACCGACAGGTTCACGGCCACGGCCACGAGGGTGGCAATCGTCATGTCGTGGACTCGCAGCAGGTAGAAGCCTGCCAGAATGCAGCCAACCACCGCCCCACCAGTATTGCTGGCGTAGAGCAGGCCGAGCCACGAGACGCCACGCGGGGTCGTTTCGATCCACCGGGAGATGGCGGGAAGCGTCGCCCCCATCAGGATGGTCGGTGGGAGGAGGCAGATACCGCAGACGATTGCCCGGAAGACGAGCCCCATCGTCCCCGGTCCCCCGACCGCGATGTACAACCCGCCGAGATAGGGCAGCGAGAAGAGCACGATTAGACCGAGGGCGCCGATTCCGAACTCGATCATGGCGTAGACGCGGAGCGGGTGCTGGCGCGCCGAGATGTAGCGCGAGAGACCCAGTGCTCCGAGACACATGCCGCCCATGTAGGTGGCCAGCAGTACCCCGATGGAGACGGCCGAGGAGCCGATGATCAGCTCCAACATCTGGAACCAGACGATCTCGTAGATGAGTGCCGCGCAGCCACTGCCGACGAACAGCAGCAGGAGAGCTGGCAGGTAGGGGCGGACAACGGACGGGGCGGCCGTCTGGAGCGGTTTGGCGGTCATCAGGAGTGGTCGCTCCGTGGCATCGTCAACATCGGGTGGCCCCGGCTTGGAACTTCGGGTGAATAGGGTGGATACGCGCCGGGGCCATCCGGCGTTGTGATCGGGCGAGAGTCAACGCGGCCAGCTGTTGTTGGTGCGCAGGATGTCGGGCAGCGCCCCCCGGGGATCCACAGTAGCCCCGGCGACCCGTTTGGTCCCCGGCACTACGTAGGTGAAATGCGTCCCGAGGTTCCACATTTCGACCGGCAACTTCACCGTGGCCGAGCTGCCATCGGCAAAGGTGAGCCGCAATTCCGCCGGCATGGTCATGGTGCCCCGGTTGGAGAGATGCACCTTGGAGCCGCCATCCGGACGGCTTGAGACGGAATCCACCGCCTGGTCGAGACGGGCGGTCGTAAAGACCCAATCCCGCCAGAACCAGTCGAGCTCCATGCCGGACTCATCACGCATCATCCGGAAGAAGTCGGCTGGCGTCGGGTGCTTGAACGCCCAGGCGCGGATGTATTCCCGGAAGGCGGCGTCGAATCGCTCCTTCCCGAGCACCTCATACCGCAGGGTCTGCATCATGAGCGCAGGCTTCTGGTAGCCACCCCAGAAGAGGTCGCGGACCTCGGTGGGCTTGGTGATGAGGGGTTGTTCGTTGCCAGGGATGGCATGATCGGGATAGAGGTGCAGCGGATGGACCTCGATCGAATCACCGTAGGGCGTGCCGGCGAAGTACTTCGCTGCGTTCGCGAGGTCGATGAAGGTGTTGAAGCCCTCGTCCATCCAGGGGTAGAGCCGTTCGTTCGAGCCGACCACCATCGGGAACCACTCGTGGCCGAACTCATGCGCCAGCGCCCACTGCTGATCCTCACGCGTCGGCGAATTGGGGACGAAGGTGAGCATCGGATACTCCATCCCCTCGATGGGTCCTTCCACCGTTGTCGCGTGCGAGTAGGGATAACGGAACCACTGTTCGCTGAAATACTTGATGGCGCCCCGCGCCATGCGATTGGCCTCTGGCCACTTGTCGGCCGTGGTGCGGTAGAGTGTCTCGATGAGGATGCCGTCATAGTTGCTGGCATCCCAGCGAAAGTCGGGTCCGGCGGCGAAGGCGAAGTCGCGGACATTCCGCGCGGTGTAGTGCCAAGTGAGCGTGCCGCTTCCTGCCGGCCGCGTGGCAGCAACGTTGGTGGCCTCGTCCCGGGTGATGATCGCGATGGCGGTGTCCGACTGCCTGGCGCGCGCGAGTCGAGCGCGCTCGGTGGCGGTGAGCACCTGCTGCGGATTCATCAGGTCGCCGGTCGCGACCACCAGGTAGCTCGCGGGGACGGTCACGGTCGCATCGAACGCGCCGTACTCCAGATAGAACTCCCCCGCGCCGATGTAGGGCTCGTGGTTCCACCCGCGGACATCGTCATAGACAGCCATGCGCGGATACCACTGGGCGATCTCATAGAGCGGACCGTCATGGCCCATCCGCCCGCCACCCTGGGCGGGCACGTTGAAGTGCCATGCCATGTCGATGTCGACGGAATCGCCTGGGGCAATCGGTCGGGCAAGGTCGACGCGCATGGTCGTGCCGTAGCGCGTGCGCTTCACCTCGGCGCCACGAATCGTCATCGTCTCCAGGGTGCCTCCGCCGGCGAATCCTTGGCAGGAGAAGTCAAAGCTTGAGCCGAGGAAGACCAGTGGGGGCTGGTTCAGCACGTTGGTGATGCTGGTGGGTTCACAGAGGTTCTGCTCCACGAAGAGCCACAGGTACGGCAGGGCATCGGGTGAATGGTTCACGTAGTGGATTGTCCCGCGCCCCCGCACCTCGTTGCGTTCCGGATCGAGCGTTGCGACGAGGCGGTAGTCGACGCGTTGCTGCCAATAGTGCGCACCGGGGCGACCCGACCCGGTGCGGACCTCGTTGGGCGTCGGCAGCAGCAGCGGGCGAAAGGGGGAGGAGTCCGCCACACTCGACGAGGTCGCCTGGCCGGCGAGCGAGGCCGTGGCGAGGGACGCCAGCAGGGCTGACATTGCCATCAGTCGTGTGCATCGCATGAACATCTCCTGGTGCAGTAAGCAACTGGGCCCCGACGCACATTGCACCGGGGCCCAGCTGGGGGTACGACCGGTGAAGGCCCCTAGTTCTTGGGGTTCAGCGTCTCATCGATCTGGTGACGCACATCGGCGAGGTAGGCCTTGGTCATCGCGTCGCTGGCGCGTCCCTGCGCGGCGGCGATCTGACCGTCCAGGGTCTTCAGCTCGACGCGCATGATGGCCTGCACGTCATGCGGCGCCTTGGGCATCACGAAGCCGGCAGGCAAACCGGCCGGCGGCGGAGGCGGTATGATCTTCCCCTTCACGATGTCCAGCCAGGCCTGCTGGAGGCCGCGCTGGTACGGATCGATCTTGACGCTGCCGGACGAGAGTTCTGTCCAGATGCCGCCACGAATGTCGGCGAGGTAGGCCGGCAGCGTGTAGACATCGGCCGGTTTGTAGAGCGTCTCGATCTCGACCATGCGGGAGAGCCGCGAATCACTGAGCAGCGTCGAGATGATACCCGACTGCGCCCCGACAATTCGGGTGATCACGCCGTCGCCCTGCATCTTGTTGAGGATGTCGGGGACCAGGAAGAAGGTCGGCGTCTTGAAGGCGTTCTCATTGAGGAACTTCACCGCCTCGCGCTGGCGCGCGGCCGACACCGGCGTGTAGCGCGCGCCGGGCTGGGAGACGTACTTCTCCTGCGACTCAAGGGCGCCTGGAATGACGGCGACGTGGCGCATTTCGGTGCTCCACTGCCCCACCAGGCTCCCATACATCTCCTTGAGGTCGGAGTAGTCGTCGGTGGCAGTCGTCGTGGTGGCCGGGATGAGCATTGGCACCAGGCGCTGGATGTTCTTCAGGCCGAGCCCGGTGGCGCGGACAGCGTCATCATCGCCCACGGCTTCGGTATTGTTGCGCGGATCGGAGGCGCCGGCGTCCGAGGTCGAGAAGCGCAGCCACGGCTTGGTGTCCTGATCGTGCGCCCAGCGGTCGAGCGTGGCGCGCTCATCATCGGGCGTCTTGGCGCCGGCAATCGGCGCATAGCCCCAGTGCGTCGCCCAGATGTCGTAGGGGCCAATCTTGGGGATCAGGTCGGCCAGTGCGATGCCATCTTCGGGCTGCGCCACGTAGTTGTAGCGAGAATAGTCCATCAGCGTCGGCGTGTGGCCGTTGCGGCGCACGAAGTCCGGGTTGCGGATGGAATCGATGGGGAACATCGCACTGGCCTTCATGTTGTGCTGGAAACCGATCGAGTGACCGGTCTCGTGGGCAATGACATACTCCATGAGGCGCCCGGCGAGCGAATCGGGGAGCGGCAGCCGGCGGGCGCGTGGATCGAGTGCGCCGACCTGGGTCCAGTACCATTTGCGGTTGAGATTCATCACGTTGTGATAGATCTGCAGGTGGGCCGAGATGATCTCGCCCGACCGGGGATCGGAGGTGTGCGGTCCGACGGCATTTTCCGTGGTGGACGGCAGCCAGTCGACCACCGAGTACCGGGCATCCTCCGCCGACCAATCCGGGTCCTCGGCCTTGGACGGCGCTTCCTTCGCGATGATCCCCTTGTAGAAGCCGGCGGCTTCAAAGGCGGGCTGCCAGTCCTCGATCGCCTTCTTCACCCAGGGCACGAGCCACTTGGGGGTCGCGGGATCGACATAGTAGACGATCGGCTTCTTGGGCACGCAGAGGTTGCCGACCATCTGGGCGGAACATTCGAGGCGGTACCGCGTGATGAAGGTGCGGGTTTCGGACTTCTGCACCTGCCGGCCGAAGTCGACGGTCCGGTCGGTGAAGTATCCCACGCGGCTATCGAAGAGCCGCGGCATCATGGGCACTTCCGGGAGCTTCACGATCGACCAGAGCACGCCAAAGGTGCCGCTACGGCTCGGCGCGGTCGGTGCGGCACCGGCGAGGTTGACGGTGAGGTCTGCCCGCACCACGATGTTCTCTGGGTAGGGTGTCGCGCCGTTCAGGAAGGAGCGCGACTGGTCCACGGTGCCGCGGTAGCTGCCGCTGATCCCGAGCTCGGTCGGCGGATTCTTGAAGAGGTCGGAGACGTCGATGACAGCGGATGAATCGGGCCCCCATGACGCGATGTTGAAGGCCTTGACGATCGGCGCATAGTTGGCGTTGGCCACCGCGCTCACGATGGGATTGGTGGTGTCCGAAGCCACGATGCTGTAGTTCATGCTGCGAAGGAGGATGCGATTGCCGCGACGCTCCCAGCGCATGACGTTGTCGTCGACCGACTGCCCACCGTAGCCTGATCCGGCCGGCGTTTTCTCGATCTCGGTGGTGACCAGCATGTCCTTGTCGAGTTCAGCCTTCGGAATCTCGAAGAAGAGGGCGGTCCCCACTTGATGCACCTTGAAGAGCCCGCTCTTGCTCTTGGCGGCCGGGGTGATCACGCTGGCATAGGGCTTCGGGTTCGGCTCGCCGCTGGCACCGGGCGCGCCGTTGCCGGCACGTCCACCACCGGGGTTCGCGCTGCTGTCACCGGGATTCGTCGGGGCGCCGCCATTCCCGCGCGCTGCGGTGGGGGCGGGGGTCGGCGCGGGCGCCGGAGCCGGGGCCGTGCGATAGCAGGCGCCAACCAGCGCAGCGGCGGCAAGCAGCGAGGAACTGAGTCTCTTCATTGGGCACGTCTTCGCGAGGGTGGCGACGGATCGGCCTCGATCGGGAGGCGATCCCTCGGAGATTGGCGCGACCTGAGCCGCGCGTGATAATGGCCAGAGTCTTCCAATTTACCTCCCGGTGGCCGCTCATGCCACGGGGACCAACTCCCCTTATCGGCGCTCCGCGAAGAACTCGAGGAGGAGGGTGCTGCACTCGGGGGCGAGCACCCCGGCGATCACCTCGGCCCGATGATTCAGGCGGGGGTGCCGGAGCAGGTCGTGGATGCTCCCCGCCATCCCCGCCTTCGGGTCCCATGCCCCGAACACCACCCTGCCGACCTTGGCCAGGACGATGGCGCCGGCGCACTGGGCGCAGGGCTCCAACGTCACATACAGCGTGGCGTCAGGGAGTCGGTCCACCTTGGCCGCCGCCAGTGCCTCCGCCAATGCAAGCCGTTCAGCATGGGCGGTCGGGTCATTGCGAAGCTCAGACTGGTTGTGGGCCTGCGCAAGCACCGCCCCACCCTGCACCACCACCGCCCCCACCGGCACCTCCCCGGCAGCCCGGGCGCGGAGCGCCTGCTCGATCGCGAGTCGCATCCCCGCGAGATCCGCCGGGGCGACCGGCAGGTCAGGACGCCGCGGGGATACGCTTGAAGACAAGCTGGTTGCCCTCCACCTTGACCTGAATGGTATCGCCTTCGGCGTAGTTCCCCTCGAGCAGCGCCATGGCGATCGGGTTCTGCAGTTCGCGCTGAATCACCCGTTTCAGCGGTCGGGCGCCGTAGTGCTGGTCGAAGCCCGCCTCGGAGAGCCAGAGCATGGCTTCCGCCTTGACGTCGAGCACCATCCCCTTGGCCGAGACCAAGGAGCGGAGGCGACCCAGTTGCAGCGCGACAATGCGATCGAGATCCTCGCGCGTGAGCGGATGGAAGACCACCACGTCATCGACGCGATTGAGAAACTCGGGCCGGAAATGGTGGCGGAGCTCCTCGAGGACCTTCGCTTCGATCTCACCCCACCCGATGGAATCGAGCTCCTGCGTCTCGAGGATGTAGCGACTGCCGAGGTTGCTGGTCATGATGATGACCGTGTTCCGGAAATCGACGACCCTGCCCTGTGAATCGGTGAGGCGGCCATCGTCAAGCACTTGCAAGAGCAAGTTGAAGACGTCGGCATGCGCCTTCTCGATTTCGTCGAAGAGCAGCACGCTGTAAGGGCGGCGCCGCACGGCCTCGGTGAGCTGGCCGCCCTCTTCGTACCCCACGTATCCCGGGGGCGCGCCGATCATGCGGGATACGGCGTGCTTCTCCATGTACTCCGACATGTCGAGGCGGACCAGGGCGCGTTCATCATCGAAGAGAAACTCGGCGAGCGCGCGCGCGGTTTCGGTCTTGCCGACCCCGGTGGGGCCGAGGAAGATGAACGACCCCGTGGGGCGCGCGGTGTCCTGGAGTCCAGCACGCGCACGGCGGACCGCGTTGGAGACGGCGGCAAGCGCCTCGGGCTGACCGATGACGCGCCGGGAGAGTTCCGACTCGAGCCGGGTGAGCCGTTCGCGATCCGACTCCAGCATCTTGGAGACCGGAATCCCGGTCCACTTGGCCACCACCTGCGCGATGTCCTCGCTGTCCACTTCCTCACGGAGATATCTCGCCGTGGACTGCACCGACGCGAGAGTCTGTTCGCCGGCAGTAATGGCACGCTCGAGCTCGGGAATCCGACCATACCGCAGCTCGGCCGCCTTCTGCAGGTCGCCCGAACGAGTGGCCTGGTCCACCTCGGCCCGCAACTGCTCCGCCTCGGCCTTCTTGCGCTGGATCGACTCGATGGCACTTTTCTCCGATTGCCATTGCGCCTTCATGCCGGCGCTCTTCTCGCGCAGTTCGGCGATCTCCTGATCGAGGGAGTCGCGTCGTTCGACGGAGATCTTGTCCTTCTCGCGGAGCAGCGATTGCCGCTCGATCTCAAGCTGCAGCACGCGCCGCTCGACCTCGTCGATCTCTGTCGGCAGCGAGTCGATCTCCATGCGCATGCGGGCAGCGGCCTCGTCCACGAGGTCGATCGCCTTGTCCGGCAGGAAGCGGTCGCCGATGTAGCGACTCGACAGGGTGGCAGCGGCAACCAGCGCATTGTCGGTGATCCGCACCCCGTGATGCACCTCGTACTTCTCCTTGAGACCACGAAGGATTGCGATCGTGTCCTCGACGCTGGGCTCGCCGACGAACACCGGCTGGAACCGCCGCTCGAGGGCCGGGTCCTTCTCGACGTGCTGCCGATATTCATCGAGGGTGGTCGCACCGACGACATGCAACTCGCCACGCGCGAGAGCCGGCTTCAACAGGTTGGATGCATCGACCGCGCCTTCCGCCTTTCCCGCTCCGACGATGGTGTGCAGCTCGTCGATGAAGACGATGAACTTGCCCTCGGCGTCGATCAATTCCTTGATGACGGACTTGAGGCGCTCCTCGAACTCGCCACGATACTTCGCACCGGCGAGGAGTTGCCCCATATCGAGCGTGATCAACTCCTTGCCGCGGAGAGAATCGGGCACATCGCCGTTGACGATGCGCTGCGCGAGCCCCTCGACGATGGCCGTCTTGCCGACGCCCGGCTCGCCGATGAGGACCGGATTGTTCTTGGTCCGGCGGGAGAGCACTTGCATCACGCGACGGACCTCCTCGTCGCGACCGATCACCGGATCAAGTTTCCCGGCCCGCGCCTGATCGGTGAGATTCACCGTGAAGCGCTCGAGGGCCTGGTACTGCGCTTCCGGCGTCTGGTCTGTGACACGATGCGATCCGCGCACCTCAGCCAATGCTTCGCGCAGCTGTTGGGGGCTGAGATCCTCCGCCTCGATCAGCCGGCGGGCCGAAGTGCCCTTCTCCTCGACCAGCGCGAGCAGGAGGTGCTCGGTGGAGACGTACTGGTCGCCCAATTCCTTGGCGATCTTCTCGGCGCGCTCGAACACCTTCTGGAGCGTGCGATCGAGCGTCGGCGTGGTGGGCGCCCCGCCCTGGCGTGGGAAGTTCGTGATCTCCGCCTCAGTGCGGTTGGCGAGCCTCGGCACGACGACACCGGCCTTGGCAAGCAGCGGCTGGACGATTCCCTCCTCCTGCATCAGGAGCGCCGAAAGGAGGTGGGCGTCGTTCACCACCGGATTGCCATGTTCGCGAGCTTGTTCCAGGGCGGCACGCACCGCATCCTGGGCCTTGATGGTCAGTCGTTCTGGTCGCAGCATGTCTGGTTACCCCTCCCGGGTCATGGTGAAAGATGGCAAGGGGCACGCCAGAGTGCGACTGCCGAAGCGGCGGATCTTCACCCCGGAGGTGTGCCACCGCGATCGACTCTGGCAGTCCACCGGAGAGGGCTGGAGGTCGAACCAGGCCCGCACACTGCAGATACGCGGAAGGGCGCAGACTCGCTGCGCCCCTCAGAGCATCGGAACGATGAGGAATTGGGACTTGGTGAGTCCGTCCACTTCGAGGAGCAAGTGGTACAGCGTTGGCACCGCGACCGACCGTCCACCGTTGACCGTCCCGTCCCACGACGCCACGTAGTCTCCGCATCGCATCGGGATGCCGCTGAGCGGCTCCGTCTTCCCTCGCAATGTGAGCGTCGCCACCTCCTGGGCGGCGCCGTTGTACACCTGCAGCGTGACGCGCGGTACATGGCCGTTCCTGCAGACATCCGACGCAATAGTGAACGGTACCAGCGATGCCGGAAAGATCGGATTCGGCCGGGCTTGTTGCAGGACGATCAGCGGGGCTTCCGGAGATCGCTGGGCAGAGGTCGTGAGGACCAGAATGCCCCCAAGCAGCAGGCCAAGGACCGGCCCGACGCGCCGGCGCATGAGCACTCCTGTCTTCTGACGAATAAGGGTTCTGTACGTCCTCCACGGGTGAAGCTCTGGTCACTGCCGCGTGGTCAAGTTGCGGCGCCACGGCGACATGTGTCAAGCTAACCGGGCGGGGCGGGAACCTCGCCTGGCACCCCGCCGCGGAGCCAGAACTCGAGGGCCGGCATGAGGGTATCTCCCAGGTGGCACTGGACCCAGCGGACCAGCAGCCGACGGTGGGCGGCCACCTGCAGGCGGTCAAGAACGGGCAACGGATGCCCCGGCTCCACCAGCGACAGGAGCGCCTTGCGGTCGGTGGCCCCAAGGCGGGTGCTCACCCCCCCGGCCGAGCAGCGGGTGCAGAGGAAGCCGCCGTCCCGGAAGGAGAAGGCCACGGCCCCCTCCGGCAGGACGTTGGCATCCCGAGCACACTCGGCCATGACCGGAGCGACCCCGAGCTCCACGATGAGCCGCCAGAGCGCCCGAAGGCCGACGACCGCGGTCGCCTCCGGGGGCGCAAGCTCCAGCAGCGAGATGCTCTCGTGCAGCTGGTCGAAGAGCTCGGGATTGGGCGCCTGGGGCACGAAACGCGTCGCCAGCTCCGCCAGGGCCGAGGCGGTCGCGAAGCGCTCCAGATTGGCGGCGAGGCCCTCGTGGAGGGCAACAAGGTCGAAGGCGACAAGGGTGTGGAGGTCCGAGCTCCGCGCCGGCACCAGATGGGCGTGTCCCTCGCTCATGAGCTGGAGTGACGCGCCAAATCGGCTCCGGGGCCGAAGGGCCCCCTTCGCGATGGCGCTGACCACCCCGTGGTCGCGGGTGGCGAGGCGCACGATGCGCGAGGTCTCCCCGTAGCGAAGGGAGCCGATGATCAGGGTCGGCGTGATGAGCGGGGAACCCGCCACGGCTCACCCGCCGAAGCGGTACTGCTCGGCAGGGATCTCGGTGACCGCTGCGGCGATGGGGCAGCCCCCGAGGGTGATGCCGGTCCGCTCGATGAGATCCTGTCCGAAGACCCGCACGCGATTGGGTGCTCCCGTTGCACAGCCAGGACCCTCCACCACGTAGATGCGCCCGAGCCCGTCCACCGTGAGCGCCGTCGCGGTGGAGAGCGGAATCCCGGGTGCGCCCTGGATGACAGTCCGGTTGCTGGTGTTGAAGACCATGAGACCAGAGGCGCTGGCGATGAGGAGATGGTTGAAGCCATCGGCGGCGAGAAACTGTGGTGCGGCCCCGAACCCGGCGTAGGAGAACTGGGACCGCGTGGGATCGACCGGATCGACGCCAGTGAGTTGACCGTCGAAGATGCCGCTGTCGCCGCGCACGAGCACATACAGGAGACCGTCAGGAGAATTGGCCGCCACGGAAGCATTGCCCGGCCCGATCAGGGGAATCGAATCCCGTCGCGTCGGATCGAGCAGCGTCAACCAGCTCGCCTTTCCGGTCGGGCACCCGGGCGGCCCCGGATCGCAGTTCTGGCGATTGCCATTGATGACGTAGGTGAGTCCCCGCGCGACGGCGAAGCCCCGCGGGCCGCCGAGGTGGTACGTCGAGCCATCGAGCGCCGGATCGAGTTGCCCGGTCGAAAGGTGAAACGGCACGACGGTGTTGGTGTTGGTGACGGCCGCGTATCCCTCGTCCACGCCAGTGATCGCGAGCGCCCGAATGGCGTCGTTGCCCTCGATGGGTTGCAGCGTGCGCACCAGTCCCGGTCCGCTGAGATCGTAGATCGCGATGCGTCGCTGGATGCCGTAGCCCACCGCAGCGATGGTGCCGCGCACGGCGAGCAGGGTGGGCGCGGTGAAGCCGGACGCCGCGAGCGAGACGTGGTGCACCACGCCGACGCTGTCGGTCGGCATCACCAGCAGTTCGTTGGCATCCCTGTCGAGGACGACCAGCACCTCGATCGGCGACGCCGACGGCAGGGTCGGGGCACACGCCCCGACCGCCACCATGAGAGCCGCCCCAGCCAGCCAACGTCGCATCAAAGCACTCCGGAGTTCAGAACCGGACCCTCGCACCCCCGAGAAGGGTACGACCGCGGCCCGGAAAACCAATCGTCTGTTCAAAGGCCGCATCGAAGAGATTCTCGGCACGCAGCGTCACGTCCACCCCCGGGGAGTTCCGGCCCGGGCGCACCACCGGAGCGTCGAGCGCGACGTCGATCGTGGTATAGGAGGGTAATCCGGTCCGGGTCGAGGGGAAATCCCGGAAGTCGACATCGTCTCGCCGGCCCAGGTAGCTGACCGTGGTGGAGAGCATCGCCGAGCTATTCCGCCACGTGACCGTCGCCCCACCACTTCGCGATGGCCGACGCAGAAGCGCCGCGCCCTGCGTGAAGGTCGGCGTTGACGCGCTTCCGCTATCGGTGACGGCGGTCGAAAGCCAAGTCCAGTGTACCTGCAGGGAAATCGCCGACGAAAGAGTGGTGCCGAGGGTGGTCTCGAGTCCCCGACTCCTGGCGCCGCCCAGATTCACATAGGTCGGCTCCCCGGGTGCCGCGGAGACGTACTGGATGAGATGGCGGAATCGCTGTGCGAACAGCGTCGCTCCGATCACGACTCGCCCATGGAGAAGCCGCTGGTCGACACCGGCCTCCACGCTGCTGCTCCGTTCCGGCCCAAGCGACGGATTGCCCACCTCGAAGGCGCTGGCAGCGAAGAGCTCGAAGAAGGTCGGCGCCTTGAACGCCGTGCCAGTCGCCGCCCAGAGCCGGGTGGTCGGCTTCGCCTGCCAGGAAAGTCCTGCCCGCCCCGTGGCGAACGATCCGAAGGCAGAGTTCCGGTCCACCCGTCCGCCAAGTTGCAGCGAGACTGCTCGTGTCGGATTCAGCAGCAGCTGGCTGTACGCATCGGCCGTGGTGCGGTGAACGTCAAACGAATCGGACTCGACGAAGACCCCGCCACCGAAATTCTCCGCCGTCCGGGTCTGCTGCGCGATCGACTCCCGCTCGAAGCCGGTGCCGACCGAGAGCACCGTCGTCGCATCGGGACGCCAGTCGAGCCGCGCCTCGAGGCCGCGCCGCCACGTGACGGCATCGGCGTCGGAGTCGAAGCCGAAGCCCACCGTGTCAGCTGGTGAGTCCGGCCGATTCTGTGCGCCGCGACGATTGCGCGACGCCACGCCCTGCACGGTGGCCTTGAGCGTGGAACCGAGCGTCCGCGATCCGACGAGGCCGAGTGCGAGACTGCGCTCAGTGACAAACTGATTCCGATCGACCGCGGCGCCGGCATAGTCGGTGGGAAAATGCGAGAGCGCGTTGCCATTCCGCGCCGTGAAAGCCAGCGAGCCCTTCGCGCCTCCGTTCCAGGTCAGACGCGCGGCCCCGACGTCATTGCGGTACTGCGAGTTGAACTGGTAGCTGCCATCCGAGCGGAAGCGACTCGCCTCGACGCTCCCGGCGAACGCGCCGGCCCCACTGGAGAGGTGGCCGTCAAAGTCACCGGCACCGAACGATCCACCTCGCGCCACCAGCGAACCGTGAGTCTGTCCGGTGCCGGAGCGCGTGAAGAGCTGCACCACGCCGCTCATGGCATCCGCGCCGTAGAGGACACTGGTTGGCCCGCGCACCACCTCGATGCGATCGAGGTCGGTGGTGGTGAGGTTGGCGAGGTCGATGCTACCCCCCGGAAGATTGAGCGGCACGCCATCGAGCAGCACCTTCACGTAGTCACTCTCCCCACCCCGCATGAAGATCGACGTGACCCCGCCATATCCCCCGCCCTGCACCAGCGTCACACCCGGCACCTCCCGCAGTGCATCAGTGACCGAAATGATGCCACGCGCACGGAGATCGTCGCCACGGAGCACGGTGGTCGCCGCCGCGACGGTCGAGGTCGAGGCTGGCACTCTGGTCGCCGTGACGATGAGGTCCGCCACGCGAGCGGAATCTCCCCTCGCCTGCGCCTGGAGCGCGGTGGGGAGGCAGGCCAGAAGCGCAACAGAGAGGCGGAGAACGGATCGCAATGCACGCACGGGGGCAGGCCTCAGAACGGAGATGAAGGGAGATCGGTGGGAAGATCGGCGCTGTCTTGTCGCAGCGGCAGCACCTGCGGTGAACCGTCCGGCCACTGGGCGACTGCCACCGGCCAGTGGAAGACCTCTGAGACCAAGTCGGCTCGCAGGACCTCGGTGGGCGTGCCGACCGCGACCGCGCGCCCCTCATGCAGCAGGACCATGCGGCCGGCGTAGCGGGCAGCGAGGTTGAGGTCGTGGGTGATGACCAAGACGCCGAGGCCGTCATGCACGAGGCCACGCAATAACTCGAACAGCTCCATCTCGTGTCCGATGTCGAGGGCTGAGGTAGGTTCGTCGAGCAGCAGGAGCCTGGGGGAAGCCGCCAGGGCGCGTGCCAGCCGAACGCGCTGCCACTCGCCTCCGGACAAGGTGTCGATGCCGCGCTGCTCGAAGCCGGCGAGATCGCAGCGTGCCAATGCATCGGCGATCGCCGCCTGATCGAGCGTGCTGGTGGCGGCCACCGGACCGAGGCGCGACCACCGCCCCATCAAGACCGCCTCGCCCACGGTGAGCGGAAACGCCGGCTCCTCGCGTTGCGGCAGCGCGCCGATCGCCTCGGCGACCGCCCGACGGCTCCACGAGGCGATCAGGCGCCCGTCGAGCGTCACCGCGCCGGCAGCGACGGGTGCCAGCCCGAGCATCGCGCGCAACAGCGACGTCTTGCCGCTGCCGTTGGGACCGGCGACGGCCACGAATTCGCCACTGGCAACGGTGCACGAGACATCCACCAACGCCGGGCGCTTGGCAGCTGCGTAGTGCAACTGGAGGTGCGACGCCTCGAGGATCATCTGAGGCTCCGTCGCAGGAGCAGGGCGAAGAACGGCACGCCCACCAGCGCAGTCACCACACCGACGGGAAGTTCAGCTGGCCGCAGCACGGTGCGCGCAGCGGTATCGGCGAGCACCGTGAACGCGCCTCCGGCCAGAAAAACCGCAGGGAGCAGGCGCCGATGCAGCGGGCCGATGACCATCCGCAGCGAGTGCGGCACCACCAGCCCGACGAATCCGATCACCCCCGACGCTGCAACGCTTGCGGCCGTCAGGACCGTCGTCGCCAACAGGATGAGGCGGCGGACCCGATCGACGTCCACACCGAGCATGGCGGCGGTCTCTTCGCCGAGCGCGAGCCGGTCGAGCGACCGGGAGAGCCACCACAGCAACAACAGCGGCAGCGTCGCAACCAGACCGAATTGCCACACCACCGACCAGGCGGCGCGCCCGAATCCACCGAAGAGCCACATCGTGGCGCTCTGGAAGGTGAAGGGATCGGTCACCGCGAGAATCGCGGTGGTGATCGCGCCAGCGAAGGCCCCCACGACCACCCCGGCGAGGAGCAGGACGCGCGGGTCGAGGCGCCGTCCCGCCACGCTGCTGATCCGGTAGACCAGGATCACGGCCGCGAGTGCACCAAGCGTGGCACATCCCGCCACGCTCAAGCCCGCAGGCACACCGATCACCACTCCGATCACGGCGCCGAGGGAGGCACCGCCGCTGAGTCCGAGGAGCCAGGGCTCCGCGAGCGGGTTGCGCAGAAGCGCCTGCAAGGCGGCGCCGGAGACCGCCAGCGCACCGCCGACACCGAAGGCGAGCACCACGCGCGGCAGGCGCAGGTCACGGATGATCGTGGCATTGGTGCCGCCGGCGTGGCGGAGAGCATCGACGATGGCCGCGGGAGCGTAGTCGACGGCCCCCAGCAGCAGACCGGACAGGCACGCCAGCAGCGAGACGATCACAAGGATCGGCAGGGCGAGGCGGGTGCGAGTCTGTCGAAGTGCCGTCATGAAAAAACGCCCGTCTCCTGGGGATGGCAGAGAAGGGCGCGAACAGGGATTCGGTGCGCAACAGCACACGAAGCCACGACACGCCACCGCTCCCTCCCCCGAGGGATTGCAGGTGGCGCGAACGGAGAGGTCTCCTGGCTTCGGGCGCGTCGTTCGCCTTCCCGGGAACATCCCAGTGGCAAAGTGAACGACGAGAATTGGTGCCCGTTACAGTGGCGGGGCCGCGCCGGTGTTGCACCGGACTTCCGAGCGTCCCCATTCGCGTACACACATCAGTTGTGCTGCGAAGCTACGACGGTCCCATCAGTGCCGCAAGAGTGCCGTCAGGCGCGCCTTCAGCTCCCCGCGCTCGCGGAGGTAGCCCTGCCAGCCCGCCGGATCGGCTGCCGCTTCGTCGCCCGCGTGGGCGGCATCGAGCTGCGCGATCTGCTCGATCACCGCACGCGCCTCCGGGCCAACACCCTCGTGCGGGATGCCCGGGGCAGCAGACGAGCCGTGATGCACCCCGGCCCGCGCCAGGGGCGGGCGCGTACGCCGACTCGCGGCGACGCCCATCACCAACAGCGCGAGCCCCAGACCGCCGATCAGCACGGGAAGCATCCAGTCGGGGACGCGGGTGACGCCGGGGAAGTGGAGCACCAGTGGTGTGCCCGCGGTGAGCGAACCGCTCCACCTGGTAAAACTGCGTTCGACCACCGAGACGGAGTCGCCGCGCGTCAGTCCGCCCTCGACGGTGAGGCCTGTTTCCTCGGCCAGGAGGTCCGCCGCCACGGCAGCGTGATCCACGGGAATCTCGAATTGCGCAGCTGCGATCGGGATGCGATAGGTGAGGGTGAACTCACGCTGGCCTGGAGGAACCGACGCATTGAGGAAAAGTGTGTCGGCGTGTTGCACGACGGCGTCGGCGGCGAAATCGCTTTCGCCAAGTTCAATCCCCTCGGCTGCGCGGGGCAGCAACATGCGCCAGGTGGGGTGCAGCGAGTCGCCAGCGAGGCGGGTCAGATTGCCAGGATTCTCCAGCAGCACCAAGTCCGCCACCCGGCGTACTCCCTCCTGTCCCGGAGCACCGACCACGAGATGCCGTGCGGCAAGCTGCAGTGGCGTCGACGACGAGGTATCGTAGACGATCAGGCGCACGGCGAGGTTGGGGTGAGCAGGATCACGAGAGAGGGGGGCGGCAAAGTATTCGATGCCGCGGAACCTGGCACTCACCAGGTAGAGGGCGCCCGTGTCCGGGCGGAAACGCAACTGATAGTGTCCCTGCCGATCCGCGAGCACCGAGTCGATTGGCCCCTGCACCTTGGAGCCGACACGATGCAGCACCACGCGTGCCTGAGGGACCGGGACTGAATCCTTACCCGTTGCTCGAACGACGTCGCCGGCCACCTCGACCCACACGGCCTGGCGAGGGGCCGCTGCCTGCGGCTGCTGGAACACGCCGAGGGCCGCGAGGAGCATCGTGGTGATCACGGGACGAAGCGGCCGAAGCCGTGTGGATCAGGTTCCAGCGTCCCAGCTCGCGAGATAGGTGGCCTGCTCCTCGGTGAGCACGTCGAAGTGCGTTCCCATGGCGGCAAGCTTGAGGGTGGCGATCTGCGCGTCCACTTCCGCGGGCAACTTGTGCACCTGAGCGGTGAGCGTCTTCTCGTGCTTCACCAAATACTCGGCGGCCAGTGCCTGATTGGCAAAGGACATGTCCATGACGGATGCCGGATGCCCCTCGGCAGCCGCGAGGTTGATGAGCCGGCCCTCGCCGAGGACGAGAATCCGGCGACCATCGACGCAGAACTCCTCGACGAAGTTGCGGACATGCCGCCGCTCGCTGGCGAGCTTGGCGAGGGCTTCGAGATCGAGTTCAACGTTGAAGTGCCCCGAATTGCAGACGATGGCACCGTCCTTCATCTTGTGGAAGTGCTCGGCTCGGATCACATGCACGTTGCCGGTGAGGGTGCAGAAGATGTCACCGCGCGGCGCGGCGGCTTCCATCGTCATCACCTCGAAGCCATCCATCCGTGCCTCGAGCGCGGCCACCGGATCGACCTCGGTCACGACCACCTGGGCCCCGGCACCCCGCGCCCGCATGGCGAGGCCGCGTCCGCACCAGCCGTAGCCGGCCACCACGAAGGTGCTGCCCGCGATCAGGACGTTGGTCGCGCGAATGATGCCATCGAGCGTCGACTGGCCGGTGCCGTAGCGATTGTCGAACATGTGCTTGGTGCGGGAGTCGTTCACCGCCACGATCGGGAAGGCGAGAATTCCTTCCTTCGCCATCGCCTTGAGGCGGATGACGCCGGTCGTGGTCTCCTCGGTCGAGCCGCGCACGCGACCCACCAGCGCCGTCCGTTCCTCAGCTGTCATCGCCTCGACCATCCGGCGGATGGGCCCGGCCAGGTCACCGAGACGCCCAAGCTTGACCATGTGCAGCGACCCAACCAGGTCGGCGCCGTCGTCTTGGGTGAGGTCGGGGCCGAAAGCGAGTGCCTGGGCGAGGTGGGTGTAGTAGGTCTCGTGATCCTCGCCCTTGATGGCATAGACATGCACGCCGTGATCGCGCACGAGGTGGGCGGCCACGTCGTCCTGGGTCGAGAGCGGATTTGACGCACAGAGCGCCACCTCGGCGCCGGCCGCGCGGAGCGTCGCCATCAGGTTGGCGGTCTCCGTCGTCACGTGAAGGCAGCACGAGATGCGGCGACCGGCGAGCGGCCGCTCATGCTCGAAGCGCGTCCGGATCTGGCGAAGCACCGGCATCGAGCGTTCGGCCCATTCGGTGCGGCGCTTTCCTTCGTCGGCAAGATCGAGCGAATGCACGTCGTGGGGGGCGTCGAGGGAGATCGAAGTCATGGCTGTTCCTCAGGCCTTGGCAGCGGTGCGCAGATCGGCGATCCGATCCGTCCGCTCCCATGTGAAGCGTTCCACCCGGTGCGGCTTGCGCCCGGGTTCGTCGTAGGTCCCCTTGGCTGGCATGCGGCCGAAGTGCCCGTACGCCGCCGTGGCCGAATAGATCGGCTGGCGGAGCTTGAGATCGGCAATCAGGCGAGCCGGGCGGAGATCGAACACCTCGCGCACGGCACGCTCGAGGCGCGCATCGGTGACCTTGCCGGTCCCGAAGGTATTGATGTACACCGACACCGGCCGCGCCACGCCGATGGCATAGGCCACCTGCGCCTCGCAGCGCGACGCCAGTCCGGCCGCCACGATGTTCTTGGCGACATAGCGCATGGCGTAGGCAGCGGAACGATCGACCTTGGTGGGATCCTTGCCGCTGAAGGCGCCACCGCCATGACGGGCCATGCCGCCGTAGGTGTCGACGATGATCTTCCGCCCAGTGAGTCCGGCGTCGCCCTGCGGTCCGCCAATCACGAAGCGGCCGGTGGGGTTGACGTGAATCTTGGTGCCGGCGTATTCGATGCCGAACTCGTCGAGCACCGGTTGGATCACGTCAGCGACCATGGCCTCGCGAATGGCCCGCTGCGAGAGGGCGCGATTGCCATGACGCTCGTCGTGTTGCGTCGAGACCACCACGGCGCGCACGCCGATCGGGCGATCATCTTCATACTCCACCGACACCTGCGTCTTGCCGTCGGGTCGGAGCCAGGTGTGCTTCGGCATCCGCCCGCCGCCCCGTCGCACGGCGGCCAGTCGCTCGGCCATCCGGTGCGCCAGCACGATCGGGAGCGGCATCAGCTCCGGCGTCTCGTCGGTGGCATAGCCGAACATCATCCCCTGATCGCCGGCGCCCTGGTCATCCGGGTGCTTGGTGTCGACGCCCTGGGCGATGTCCGGCGACTGACGATCGATGGAGGAGAGCACCGCACAGGTCCGATGGTCGAAGCCCATGCTGGCATCGGTATAGCCGATCCGCTCGATCGTCGACCGCACAATGTCGGGCAGGTTGACGTAGGCGGAGGTGGTGATTTCCCCCGCGACGATGGCCATGCCGGTGGTGACCATGGTCTCGCACGCGACGCGCGCAAGCGGGTCACGCGCGATGATGGCGTCGAGCACAGCGTCGGAGATCTGATCGGCAACCTTGTCAGGATGGCCTTCCGTCACCGACTCGGATGTGAACACATGGCGCATGGAGAGAAATATCGGCGCTAGGGTGAACCGGATCGTGTCAATCGGACCGCGGCAAGGTAGTCCCCGAAGCGGGACGCGGCAACGCGCTGGAGGGGTCTACCAGTCGCAAGTCGAGGTACCGCCCCAGCGTCTCGCGCAGGATGGCCTCAATGTCCGCCGTGGCCGTGGCCATGACTGCTGCCACCGCTGCCTCCCGTGCCGCTTCCGCCGGCATGTTCCTGATCACCCACTTCACGAGCGGGATGGAAGGCGGAGCGACGCTGAGCCGGTCATACCCCAGCCCGAGCAGCAGCACGGCCGACAGCGGGTCAGATGCCATCTCTCCGCATACCGAGGCCGGAATCCCTGCGGCGCCCGCGGCCAAACGGACATCATTCAACTGCCGGACAACTGCCGGGTGCAGCGAGGAGAACCGCTCGGCCAGCCGCGCATTGCCGCGATCGAGGGCGAGGGTGTACTGGGTGAGGTCATTGCTGCCGACGCTGAGGAAGGCGCAGTGCCGCGCCAGCTCGTTGGCGAGTCGGACTGCGGCAGGCGTCTCGACCATGACGCCCACTGGGACATCGGTCGCGGCCCGGACGCCGGCGGCACGCAGCGCCTCGGACTCCTCGGCCAACATGGCGCGCGCCTGATCCACCTCGTCGAGGGAGACGATCATTGGCAGCATCAGCTGGATGTCGCGATCGGCGGCCGCCCGGAGGATGGCCCGCAGCTGCGGCCGGAAGATCTCGGGGCGATCAAGGCAGACGCGAATCGAGCGCCACCCGAGCATCGGGTTCTGCTCGTTCATCGCCTCGAAGGCGACCGGGAATTTATCGCCGCCGAGATCGTAGCTGCGGACGATCACCGGCTTCCCCGCGAACGCCCCGCCGATGCGGCGATAGTACTCGGTCTGCTCCTCCTCGCTCGGGAGCGAGGTCCGACCGGTGACCAGGAACTCCGTGCGGAGGAGGCCGACCCCCTCGGCACCGTGACGAACCGCCGCCTCGACCTCTTCCGGCAGGTCGACGTTGCCCTGGAGCGTTACCCTGACACCGTCGGGCGTAATCGCTCCTTCGCCGCTGATCGCCTCGAGCTGCATCTCCAGCTTGTGGCGTCGAATGGATTGCACCCGCGCGGCGTCAAACTCGTCGGCCGTGGGATCGAGGATGATGAGCCCCGACTGGCCGTCGAGCATCACCATGGTCCGTTCCTTGATCCGGCGCATCGCCCCCGACACGCCCATCACTGCCGGGATGCCGAGCGAATGGGCAAGAATCGCCGCATGCGAGGTGCGGGTGCCTTCTTCGCTGATCAGGCCGACGACCAGATCGCGGTCGAACTGGACCGTGAGACCGGGTGAGAGCTCGTGCGCCACCAGCACGACCTGCTCGGTGATCTCGCTGAGCCACGCCTCCTCGCTCCCCGTTCCGAGCAGGTGGCCGATGGTCCGGAGTTGGACCGCGGCAAGGTCGGCGACACGATCGCGCATCATGGAGGAACGCGCGTTCTGCCAGGCGTTGCGGATCTCGAGCGCCTTGAACTCGTAGGCAGTCTCCGCCGCGAGGTGATTCTTGCGGATGAGCGCCTCGATCCCGAGGAGCACCTCGGGGTCGCGTGCCATCATCATCTGCGCGTCGAAGATCCCCGCCTCTTCCTGGCCTGCTCGCTCGCGCGTGCGCTCCCGCAGCGCCTCGAGTTCGACGACCACCGCGTCCACCGCCGTGTGAAGCCGGTGGATCTCATGCTCCAGTTCGCTGGGCGCGACCGTGCGATCGGGGACCGTGGGGAAGGCCCACTGGATGCAGATCGCCGGCGCGACGGCGACCCCGGGGGATACGCCCACCCCGCGCAGGAAACGTTCGGTCATGATTCCCCGAAGCCCTGGGCGATGAGGGCCACAAGCGCCGTCACCGCCGCCTCGGCATCCTCACCTTCCGCCCGGACCCGGACCACCGCGCCATGTTCCGCCGCCAGGGTCATCACGCCCATGATGCTCTTCGCGTTGACCACTTGACCATCCCGTTCCATCTCGAGGTGGGCGGTGAAGGTCGCAGCCAACCGGACGACCTTCGCCGCAGGTCGGGCGTGCATACCGAGGGAGTTCACGATAGTCGCTTCTCGTTCGATCACACGAGTCCTCCGACGATGCTCAGCGCCAGCGCCAGCAGGCCGAGTCCGATTCGCATTCCGGTCACCCGTGAGCGGGTGGCCGGTGCCACTGCCAGAAGGCTGCCCACGAGCACCACGGCGACCACCCCGAGCGCCCCCCGCAAGGGCAGCCCCTCGAGCAGTCGCCATGCCGCGAGGGGAATCGCCAGCCCGACGGCGAATGCCGCGAGACGTTGCGCGTCCTCCGCCCGACGCGGAAGCCAGCTCTTTTGCAGCGCCGCACCCACACCGAGTCCCTCGCGCAAGCCAAGATCCAGACCCCACGCGGTGAGCCGATAGCGGAGCACATTGTGGACGATCACGGCACCGAGCACCGCCCAGATGCCGAACCACGGCACCAGAGCAATCGTGAAGCCGATCAGCGCGGGCACTTCGCCGGCCCAGATCAACTGGTCACCCAGGGCACCGAGCGGCCCGGAGAGCGCGGTGCGCAGCCGGGAAATCACCGCGCTTGGCACGCCATCGCGCTCCGCCCGGACCACCGCCCCCACCGCGACGCCGGCGAGGTAGGGATGGGAGTTGAAGAATTCCGCCGAGCGGGCCACCGCCGCCCGACGCTCCTCGGCCGGTCGCGTAGCGTAGAGCTCACGGAGCAGTGGAGCCGCGGCATGACCGACCCCGATCCCGGCCATCCGCTCATAGGTCCATGCAGCTTGCACACCGTAGAGCCGGAGCAGCGCTTCGGAGCGCGGCTTCACGGGACCAGCACTGCGAAGAGACCAAGCGCGATGCCCACGGCGAGCCATCGCCGACGTGCCCCGTAGCCCGAGCTGCGCACCGCACCACTCAACACCGACACCAGCCCACCCGACACGGCCGCGTAGGAGAGCAGTTCGAGATGGTGCAGGTCTCGCCACGGAATCCGGACGATCACCAGCACCGCGGCGATGCCGACCAGTGTGACGAAGACGGAGCGCAACCCATCGCGAAAGAAGGAGTTCCGCTGCAGCTCCCAGATGGCGCGGGCATCGCCCGCGGCCACGCGCTCGAGGCGTCGCTGCATGGAGATCGCGTTCCAGCGCCGGAGCCGATGCAGGGTCCAGCCACCGAAGATCGCCATCGGCAGCCCGATCACCCCGGCAAACGCCGGGCCCATTCCTGAGGGGCCGAGCGCGGCGGCGGCACCGGCGGCAACTGCTGCCATCCCGAAATCAGGATAGCGAGCCGCGCCGATCGGCAGCACGTCGAGCGCATAGAGCTCGAGGGTCACTCCCGCCAGCAGTCCGGCAGCCGGATCGCCGAGGAGAAGTCCCGCGACACTGGCTGCCACAATCGGACGGGAGAGCAGCCCCTGCGGAATGGTGACCAGGTCGAGGCCGGCGAGCACGCCCCAGACCAGCCACGCCCCGAGAGCGATCGGTCCGGGATTCACGCGAGCAGCTCGGCGAGTCCGACCGGCGGACTGGTGGGGAGGTCCTGTGCCTCGATGACCGTCCCCTCGTTGCCCAGCCGCTTCAGCAAGGATTCCTCCGCAGCGTCGAGATAGACGTAGCGCAGGCGTTCCTGCCGATCGGAACGGTGATGCAGCCCGCCGAGATTGATGCGCCGGACGACATCGGGCGCGGCATCGTGGAGTGCGGCCATGGTCACAAGATCGCCGGTAAGCAGGATTCCCGAGCGCGGGTCGGCAGCCCACTCATGCAACTTTGCGATCGCCTCAACCGTGTTGGCGAAGATGATGTCGACGCCCTGCGGCACTGCCATGCGATAGAGGTCCTGTTCCCACTCGCTCTGCCGCACACCGTCGTCGACCAGCACGATGAGGCGAGTCGCCAAGGGACGACCCCAGCCGATGACCACCTGGCCATGCACCAGTCGGTCGTCGACCCGGCAGAGCACCAACCCCATCAGAGGGCCGCGACAGCGCGTGCGCCAACCTGCGCCATGTGGGCGGCGACATCGGCGGCCGACCCGTCGCGACTGAAGACGAATTCCAGCAGCATCGCCAGGTTCACCCCGGTGACGACCCGCACCTCGGGCAACGACTGCAGCCGCCGCATCGCCGCGAAGAGGCACGATCCGCTTGGCATGTCGATGAAGACGACCGTGGGCCCCTCCCCCACCGCCTCCATGATGCGTGCCTCGAGGCGATCCCGATCGCAATCGATGTTCGAGACCGCCGTCAGTCCGCTGTCCTGGCCGGCGATCTGTTCGACGGCACCCACAAGGGCGGCGGCAAGTCCCGCATGCCCGACCACCACACCATGCAACTTGGTCATTCGATATCGTCCCGCAGGTATTCGCGCAGTCCGCGCTTTTCCCGCATCCGCTTGATGAGGCGTTCATTGAAGGCCGCGGCCACGTCCACGCCGCTGTACCGAAGGAGTTGCATCATCGCCACGACCTCGGCGATGACCGTGATATTCTTGCCCGGGTTGAGGGGCACGCTGACCTTGGTGATTGCAACATCGAGGACCGTCATGGTCTCGCGCACCAGCCCGGTGCGGTCAGCGTCCTTGGCGGTCTCCCAGTCCTCGAGCTGCACCACGACTTCGATGCGCTTCTGCTGGCGCACCGAGCGCACCCCAAAAAGTGCTGGGATGTCAACGAGGCCGACGCCGCGGATTTCCATGTGATGCGCGGCGAGTTCGTGCCCCTGCCCGATCAGTACGTCGGTGCCCCGGCGGGTGACCTTGACCACGTCGTCCGCTACGAGGCGATGGCCGCGCTCCACCAGGTCGAGCACGCACTCACTCTTGCCGATACCCGACCGCCCCATAAAGAGGAGGCCCACGCCGTAGATATCGGCCAACGAGCCATGCAGCGTGGTCTGGGGCGCGAAGGCATTCTCGATGATCGGCTTGATCCGCCGGTAGAACTCCGCGGTTTTGAGGGCAGACTGCAGCACCGGAATGTGTCGCTGCCGGGCGAGGTCGAGCATCGGCTCGGGGGCGTCCAGCTTCTTGGTGATGAAGACCGCGGGCAGGTCGTACTGGAAGAACCCCTCAAGCGCCACGCGCCGGGTATCGGCATCGAGCGATGCCAGGTACGTGATCTCGGTTTCCCCGAACACATGCATCCGATCGGGAATGAAGCGACCGTGATACCCGGCGAGCGCGAGCCCTGGCGACGCGATATCAGCATCGGGTACGAGACGATCCAACCCGAGTTCCCCGGTGAGGGGCTCAAGCTGCAACTCAGCATTAGCGAGAAAATCGCGAAAGCGCACTCGACCTCAGCCTGCAAGCGGGGAGATCGCATCTCCCCTGGTGACGAGCGTCGGCAGCGGCGATCGACCAGCCGCCAACTCCTGCAAATGGAACTCGACTGCGTCCGCCGCGGCATCCCAACTCAGCCGCTCGGCGTGGCGCCGGGCTGCCGCACCCAGTCGAGCCACCTCAGCGGGGTCGCCGGCGAGTCGCACCATCTGGTGTGCCAGCGCCGCCGCATCGCCATGGGGAACCAGTACCCCGGTCACTCCATTCCGGACCGAGTCCCTCAGTCCCGGAGAATCTGAGGCCAGGGAGGGCGTCCCGCAGGCCGCCGCCTCCATGACGGTGATCCCCCACCCCTCCTTCGGGGAAGGAAATACGTTTGCCACCGCTCGCCGCAAGAGCGAGAGCTTGGTGGCATCGTCCACGAAACCCAGAAAGCGAACGCAATCCGCAAGTCCCCTTGCCCTGGCAATCGCCTCCAGACGGGGCCGATCGTCGCCACTCCCGGCGATGTCGATCGTCAGGTCCGGTCGTTCACGTCGGGCCAGCGCCAGGGCGTCGATCAGGATGTCGACCCCCTTGTACCGCTTCAGACGACCAATGTAGACGAACCGCGGCGGGTCGAACCGGGGTGTGCCAGGCTCAGGGGTGTAATAGCCGGTGTCGACCCCGGGATAGACCACGGCAATGCGCTCCGCCGGAATCCCGCGCGCGACCAGATCGTCCTTGGTGGAGTCGCTGATGGCATGAAACCACGCGCCGGCATAGACCCTGGGGATCGCCCGCTCGGCCAGCCACACCATCGCCGCCATCGGCCAGGAGACCTCCTGGAAGGCGGTCGTGCCGAAGAGGTGTGGAATGATGGCGTACACCGGGAGCTGCGTGAGCGTGGGAGTGTAGAGCGGCAACTTGTTGATGTCGTCCACCACCACATCCGCTGGCTCGTTGCGCAGCGCGTCATGCACGGCGCCCCGCCCCACGAGCGCGAAGCTGTGCCGGCCCCCGCGGCGATGCACCTCGATGCCATCGACGACCTCGACGGCGGGCGCCCCGGGGAAGGAGGAGCAGACGAGCCGCACCCGATGTCCCCGTCCCGCGAGGCGGGAAAAGAGCTCGAACAGGTGAATCTCCGCACCCCCGGCATGCGGATTCCGCAGGTCCTGCCAGTTGACGAGGAGGATGTTCACGGCGAGCCGCTAGAGCCGACCGAGGTCGCGCGCCACCCGGTCGAGCACGCCGTTGATGAAGGACGGTGCCTTCGGGCCGGCGAAACGATGGGCGAGCCACAGCGATTCGTCGATCACGACCTTGGCCGGCAAGTCCCCCGTCATCAGTTCGTGAATGCCGAGTCGAAGAATATTCCGTTCGATGATCGCGACGCGCTCGATGCGCCAGTTGTCAGATGCACCACTCACCTGACGATCGAGTTCGTCGCGGTGGGCGAGCACCGCCTCGGCGAGCTGTTCCGCCTCGTCGGTGACACCCGTCCTCAGCCCGGTGAGCCGCGCCAATCCGGCTGCTGCATGGCGGAAACCCGGCGGCGTCTCGCCGTCCATGGCATAGAGCAACTGCAGCGCGCGGGCCCGTCGGCGTGTTTCCTGTCGCAGC
>JBBRBZ010000028.1:0-27133 GCA_038205305.1 Gemmatimonadales bacterium | reverse complement strand
TCGACTCTGCTCCGGATCATGGCGGGAGTGGACACCGATTTCCTCGGCGAAGCGAAGCCGATGGACGGTGTGCAGATCGGCTACCTGCCCCAGGAGCCGGTGCTCGACCCAACCAAGGATGTCCGCGGCAATGTCGAGGAGGCGCTCGCCCCGATTCGTGACTTGCTGACGAGATTCGAGGAGATCAGCGCCAAGTTCGCCGAGCCGATGAGCGATGACGAGATGCAGAAGCTGCTCGACAAGCAGGCCGCGCTGCAGGACCGGATCGACGCCGCGAATGCCTGGGAGCTCGACCGCACCGTCGACATCGCCATGGACGCCCTGCGCTGCCCGCCGGGCGATGCCAGCATCGCGAATCTTTCCGGCGGTGAGAAGCGCCGCGTGGCACTCTGCCGGCTGCTGCTCTCCAAGCCCGACATGCTCCTGCTCGACGAGCCGACCAACCACCTTGATGCCGAATCGGTGGCATGGCTGGAGCGGTATCTCAAAGAATTCACCGGTACCGTCGTGGCAATCACGCACGATCGCTATTTCCTCGACAACGCCGCGGAGTGGATCCTCGAGCTCGACAACGGCGCGGGCATTCCGTGGAAGGGCAACTACTCCTCGTGGCTCGAGCAGAAGGAGAGGAAGCTCGAGGTGGAGGAGAAACAGGCCTCGGCCCGCCAGCGCACGTTGCAGCGCGAGCTCGAGTGGGTGCGGATGAGCCCCAAGGCCCGTCAGGCGAAGAGCAAGGCGCGCCTGCAGGCCTACGACGCCCTGGTGCGTGAAGAGGAGAAGGCCGACGCCACTGGCCACGAGATCCTCATTCCGCCCGCGCCGCGTCTCGGCGACGAAGTGGTGATCGCCAAGAAGGTGTCGAAGAGCTATGGCGACAAGCTGTTGTTCGACAACATGAACTTCTCGCTGCCCCGCTCCGGCATCGTCGGCGTGATCGGCCCCAATGGCGCCGGCAAGACCACGCTCTTCCGGATGATCGTCGGGGAAGAGACGCCCGATGGGGGCGAGTTGATTGTCGGTCAGACGGTGCAGACCGCCTACGTCGACCAATCGCGTGAGGCGCTCGACCCGAACAAGACCGCCTACCAGGAAATCGCCGGCGACTTCGACGTACTTCAGTTCGGCACCCGGAGCATCAACTCCCGGGCTTACTGCGGCTGGTTCGGCTTCAAGGGAAGCGATCAACAGAAGAAGACTGGCCTGCTCTCAGGCGGCGAGCGCAATCGGCTCCACCTCGCGAAGCTCCTCAAGACCGGCGGCAACCTGCTGCTGCTCGACGAGCCGACCAACGACTTGGATGTCGATACGCTCCGTGCGCTCGAGGACGCCCTGCTCACCTTTTCCGGCTGCGCCGTGGTCATCTCCCACGATCGCTGGTTCCTGGACCGCATCGCCACGCACATCCTCGCCTTCGAGGGCGATTCCGAGGTGGTGTGGTACGAAGGCAACTATCAGGACTACTCCGCCGATCTCAAGAAGCGGAAGGGCGTGAACGCGGATCAACCGCATCGGATCAAGTACCGGAAGCTGACGCACTAGCCCAAACACCGGATTCCCCGTTCCACGCCGCTCCACCTTGGGAGGCTTGCCATGAGGAACAACCAGGCGATCACCCGCGGATTGATCCTTGGCGCGCTGCTGTCGGGGTCGTGGGCGCTCGCGAGCTGCAGTGGTGGTGGCAATCCCGATGGATCCAATGCCTGCAAGACCAAGGTCACCGGATTCTCATCACCGACCGCGGGCTTCGTCACGATGACCGGCCAATTCTTCGCCGATGAAACCGTCAAACTGGTCAATGAAAAAACCGGAGTGCTCGCCGCGTTCGGCACCCCAGCGACCGATCGCACGTCGTTCACCCTCTCGATGCCCTCGGGAACGCAAGATTACGACTTGATCATCTCGTGCAACGGCAAGACCGATGATCACGGTGTGACCACGATCGCCGTGAAGTAGCTTCCTCCCATGCGCCTCCTGCTGGTGGAAGACGACACCGAGATCGCGGCGGTGCTCGACAGTGGCTTTCGGGATCACGGCATCGAGACGGTGCGCGCCGGGTCGGTCGGTGGGGGCCGCTCGCGTGCGGTGCTGGAATCCTTCGATGTTATCATCCTCGATGTCATGCTGCCGGGTGGCTCGGGGTTCGACCTCTGCCGCGAGCTGCGCGAGCGCGAGATCGCGACCCCCATCCTCATGCTCACCGCCCGCGACAGCGTGGATGATCGCGTCCGCGGCCTCGAGGTGGGGGCCGACGACTACCTCCCCAAACCGTTCGCCTTCCGGGAACTGCTCGCTCGGGTGCGGGCGCTCGCCCGGCGCCCCTCGCTCGCCCTCGGTGTCGTTCGCGTCGCCGACCTCGAGGTCGATCTCGGCTCGCACAAGGTGAT
This sequence comes from Gemmatimonadales bacterium, assembly GCA_038205305.1. GTDB lineage: Bacteria > Gemmatimonadota > Gemmatimonadetes > Gemmatimonadales > GWC2-71-9 > Palsa-1233. Next base: position 24,749 of record JBBRBZ010000028.1, on the reverse strand, counting down.
GCGCGGCGGCCGATCGATTGAACTCACAGCAAAGGAGTTCGCGCTGCTGAGTTGCTTCCTCCGCCAAGTCGGCCAGGTGGTGGACCGGACGGCAATCACGGCCTCGGTGTGGGACGACAACCACGATCCGTTCACCAACGTGCTCGAGGTCCTCGTGCGTCGCCTCCGCCGCAAAATTGATGATGGTTTCGAGCCCAAGCTCATCCACACCTTACGTGGTGCGGGCTACCGCTTTGGGATTTGACACCATGACCACCATTCGCCCACTCAAGCAGCTGCGACTCCGGCTCACCGCCTGGTACCTGCTCACACTCTGCGGCATCGTCCTCCTGCTTGGCGGCGGACTTTTCGTCGCGATCCGGCGACAATACGCCCGCCAACTTGACCGGTCCCTGCACGAAGCCACCCTCGAGCTGGAACGTGCCGCACGGATCCGCGAGCAGGAGGTCGGCACCGGCGCCAAGGTGGTCGATGCCGTGGATGAATTGCATGTCCCCGACCGCACTCTCTACCTGCTCGACTCGACCGGTGTACCGATCAAGCCCGGCTCGGCCGACACGTGGATCCGGTCGGCGGCCCGCGTTGCCGCCGTCGAGGGCAGCGTGGACCGCGAGCGTGACAGCGGCCATGGCGAGGAGACGCTGCGGCTCCACGCCGAGCGATTCAGGCTGCCGAGTGGGGCCACCGTGGTGGCCGTGGCGGTGGCCGACAAGATCGAACTCGAAGATCGGTACGCTTCGCTCATCGCCGCATTCGGTGCGGCAGCCGCGGTGGCCATCGTGCTGGTCGCTGGTGGGGGCTGGCTGCTGGTGCGACAGTCCACGGCGCCGATCGAACGGTCGATGGCGCAAATGCGTCGCTTCATGGCCGATGCCGCACACGAGCTGCGCACGCCGCTCACGGTGCTTCGCGCACAGGCCGAGGTCGCGTTGCAGCAGTCCCGCAGCACGCCCGAGTATATCCGCACGCTCAACACCATCGATGCTGAGAGTCAGCGACTGGCGAGGATCGTTGAAGACTTGCTGACACTGGCCCGCGCGGATGCGGGCGAGCGTCCCATCGAGCGGCAGCGGCTCTTCCTCGATGATGTCGCCCTCGATGCCTGCGAGGCCGCCCGCAGCGTGGCGACCGCGAAGGGTGTGACGTTGACCGTCGAGACCTTCGAAGAGGCTGCGGTCACCGCCGACCCGGAGTTGCTCCGCCGCCTGGTGATCATCCTCCTCGACAATGCCGTCAAGTTCACTCCCCCGGGCGGGACCGTTCGCGTGGGCGTTACGTCGGAGCGCGGCGAGGCGGTGTTGCGAGTGACTGACACCGGCATCGGCATTCCGGCCGACCAGTTGCCGCATGTCTTCGAGCGATTCTATCGCGGCGATCCCGCCCGGGTGCGTTCGGACGAGGGGCACGGTGGCCCCTCCGGAGCCGGCCTCGGGCTCTCGATCGCGGCCTGGATCGCCAGCGCCCATCAAGGACGGGTGCTCATTGCCTCCGAAGCTGGCAAGGGGACCACCGTCACCGCACGTTTCACCACCGAGTCAGTCTCCCTGCCGGGCGCCGAGTCATCCTCCTGACAGGTGCCAAATGGTAACGTGACCCATTGAAATCTTTCACTTCCGGGGCCATGCGCACCTTCGTCCGAATCCTCATCGTCGCCGCCTTCGTCTGTCCGACCGCGGTGCGGGGCCAGCAGCCCCTCCGCCTCACCCGGGCGGAGGCGATCGCCGCAGCGGTCAACCACGGCCCGCGTGCAGGCCTGGGTCGTGCCGACACCGCCTTGGCGTCCGCCAGACTGCTCACGGCGGGAGCCATCCCGAATCCGGCCTTGGCGGCGAGCTACACCAAAGACGTCCCCAGCTACCACGTCACGGCGGAGTTTCCCCTCGGCTTCCTCACGGTGCGTGGCCTGCAGGTGAAATCGGCTGAGGCGGCGCAGGCGGCGGCACGATATCGCTTCACGTTCGATCAGGCGCTGCTCTCGCTCGATGCCGATACCACCTACACCCGCGCACTCGCGGCCCAGGCGCATGTCGCCCTGTCTGCACGGAACGCGGTGGCCGCCGACTCACTCCACCGCATCGCCATCGCTCGGCGCGATGCCGGCGATGCCAGCGACCTCGACGTGGAATTGGCGACCGTCTATGCCGGACAGCAGGCAAATTTGGCGGCGGCCGACACCCTCGCCCTCACATCGTCATTGCTGGACCTGCAGGCACTGCTCGGGACCCCGGGCAACGACGTGCGTGTGGTGCTCGCGGACTCGCTCGGGCCACCTGCAACTCGCTCCATGGCCACGGGAGCAGCGAGCACCAGCCTGCCGGTGCGAAGCGCGGCGGCAGCCCTGGAGTCGGCCGACTTGGCACTCCGTGTCGAGCATCGTAGCGTGTTCATGATCCCAGGCCTACTTCTCGGCTTCGACACCGGAGATCCGGGCGGCACCGCCGGCACACTGTTGCCGGTGATCGGCCTCACCGTTCCGCTGCCACTCTTCAATCGCAACAAGGGGCCGATCGCGGCGGCACAGGCCGAACGCGATCGCGCCGATGCCGAGCTCGCCGTCAGTCGAAGCGCCAGCGACGCTGCCCTGGCCCGCGCCACGCGCGAGGAGCGCGGAGCGCTCGCCCGTGTGGATCGTGATCGCTTGCTGGTGACGAGCGCGGAGCGCGTTGCCACGATGTCGCTCGCAGCCTATCGCGAAGGTGCCGCACCGCTCGCTTCCGTGCTGGAAGCCCAGCGCAACGCGCGAGACGTGCTCGGTCAATACATCGATGACGTGGCGAGCGCGCTGGTGGCCTCGGCCACGCTCCGCACGCTTGTCACCCCGCCCACTTCCGGATCCCAGCCATGAACCAAATTGCGCCACGCCCACGCCACATCCTCTGTCGTGCCGCGCTGCCATTGGTGGCGGTCACCGTCCTGCTGTTGCCCGCAGCATGCGCCAAGGGTGGCGATACTGCCGCGACCACGGAGATTCCCGCCGTGGTGGGTGCTCAGACGGCCATGGCCACGATGGGGCCGTTCGCTGAGACGGTGGGGGCCATCGGCACCGTCGAGCCGCGCGCCGGATTCCGGGCCGTCCTGAGCGCCCCGGCGCCGACGCGCGTGTCGGGCATCGCGGTGTCTGCGGGGCAGCGGGTCACCAAGGGACAACTTCTGGTGGAACTCGATCGCACCACCATCGACGCGGACGCACAGAGTGCCGAGGCAGCCGAGCTGGCGGCTCAGCAGGGCTACGATCGTGCGCAACGGATGGTGACCGCCGGTATTGCAGCGCGACGGGAACTCGAACAGGCTGCAGCAGCGCTGGCACAGACCAAGTCCGCAGTCGCGTCGGCCCGGCGGACCGCCCAGCTCTCGACATTGCGGGCACCCTTCGACGGTGTGGTGACGCAACTCGACGCGACCCTCGGTGCGTCCGTGGATCCGTCGCAGCCGCTGGTGGCGATCGCCAATCCTTCGGTGGTGGACATCGTGATCGCGCTATCCGCGAGTGATGCCGCCCGGGTGCATCCCGGGGCGAAGGTTCTGCTGCGTTCCGCGGCTGGCACTTCCGGTGATTCGCTCGGCGAGGCCACGGTGGTCGACGTGGCCGGGATCGTGGACCCCGTGTCCCACAGCGTCGCAGTGCGGGCGCACGCGGGACACACCGTGCGTGAACTGCGGATCGGCGAGATGCTCTACGGTGAAATCGTGCTCGCACTGCGGCCACACGCGATCACAATACCGGCCGAGGCACTGGTCCCCGAAGGAGATGGGTACAAGGTCTTCGTCGTGGATTCAAGCGGGCTGGCGATCGCCCGCGCGGTTGCCGTCGGAGGGCGTCACGCTGGCGTGGCGGAGATCACCAGTGGGCTCACGGCGGGAGAGCGGGTGGTGACCTACGGCGCATACGGCGTGACCGATAGCGCACGGATCATCCGTCCGGGCGCCAAGTCAGCTGCCGACAGCACCCCGACCGGGGCGCAGCTGTGAGCGCACCGACCACTCCGGGCGGTCCTGCACCCGGGTCGCTGTTCACGGCCCTCGCGGCGCAACGACGGTTCATCTATCTGGTGGTGGCGCTGGTCTCCTTCGTCGGACTCTGGGCCGCCACCCGACTCCCCTCGGCGATCTACCCCGAGTTGACGTTCGCACGCATCACGGTGGTGGCAGAGGGAAGCGCGCTGGGTCCTCGGCAGGTGATGTTCGACGTCACCCGGCCGATCGAGGAAGCGGTGAGCGTGGTGCTGGGAGTGACCCGGGTGCAGTCGCGATCGATCCGCGGCGGCAGCGAGACCACCATCACGTTCTCGCCGGGCACCGACATGCAGTACGCTCTGCAACAGATACAGGCTCGGGTCAATCAAGTCACGGGGAGCCTGCCTCCGGGACTCGAGATCCAGATGGAACGGATGACACCGTCGATCTTTCCGATCCTCTCCTACAACTTGGAGGGCGGCGATCCAGCGACGCTGTACGACATCGCCCGCTACCAGGTCCGCCCGCTGATCTCCCGCGTGCCTGGCGTGGCACGCGTCGATGTGATGGGAAGCGACATTCGCGAGATCGAGGTCATCGCCGATCCGGCGCGCCTCGTGGCGCAGGGGATGACCTACGAGGATCTCGCGACCGCGATCCGTGCGGCCACCACGGTCACTGCGGTCGGACGCGTACCACTGAACTATCGCCAGTACCTGGTCGTCTCGGCCACCGAGGCGCACTCCGCCGAGGACATCGCCAACCTGGTGGTCGGGCGTGGGCTGCGGGTGCGCGACCTTGCCAACGTGGTGCCGGGTACCGAGGACCACGTGCGGGTGATCTCGGGCGATGGGCACCCAGCCGCCCAGATCAACATCACCCGGCAGATCGGGGGCAATACCGTCGGCATCGCCGACAGCATTGCCGCCTTGGCAGGGTCGCTGGCCGCCACCTTGCCGCCAGGCGTGCATCTCAAGCCGATCTACGACCAGGCCGCGCTGGTGCGCGACGCGATGGCAACAGTCCGCGACGCCATGCTGATCGGTGCGACGCTGGCCGTGATCGTGCTGCTGCTCTTCCTGCGTCACGCGCGCATCACCGCGATCAGCGCGTCGTCGATTCCGCTGACGCTGGCCATGACAGTGGCCATCATGGCGCTGGCCGGACAGACCTTCAACCTGATGACCCTCGGCGCGATGGCGATCGCCATCGGTCTGGTGATCGACGATGCGGTGGTGGTCACCGAGAACATCGTTCGACACCTGCACCTCACCTCTGATCGCACCGCCGCCGTTCGTGAGGCGGTGGCCGAGCTGATCTGGCCAGTGACCACCTCCACCATTACCACCGTGGTGGTATTTCTGCCGCTGGGGCTGCTCACCGGCGTGGAGGGACAGTTCTTCCGGACGCTTTCGGCCACGCTCACCATTGCGGTGCTGGTGTCGCTGGTGCTGGCGCTCACGCTGATTCCGCTTCTCAGCGCTCAATATCTCACGGTGGCGGACACCGACACCGATGAGCCGGCGTCGAAGCGCGGGATGCTCGCGGCACTGGAACGGGCCATCGACGCGCTGTCGGTGCGCTATGAGCGCTCGCTGCACGTGGTGCTCCGACATCCCCGAGTGGCCGCGCTGCTTGCCGCGGTGCTGGTGGTGACCGGCGTGCTGGTCTATCGCGTCATCGGCACCGGTTTCCTCCCCGAAATGGACGAAGGTGCGTTCGTCCTCGACTACTGGACGCCGGGGGGCACTGCCCTCACCGAGACGGATCGCGAACTGCACGTCATCGAGAAGATCCTGGCCGAAACGCCGGAGGTCGTGGGGACGTCGCGCCGCACCGGCGCGGAGATGGGATTGTTCGCCACACAGCTGAACCGTGGCGACATTGTCGTCCGGCTGACGCCTCCCGGCAAGCGGAAGCGCAGCTCGGAGGAGGTTATTGGCGACATCCGAGGCCGGATCAACGCCGCGGTGCCACGGGTGCGCATTGAGTTCGTGCAGATTCTGGCTGACGTCATCGGCGACCTGGCGGGTGGTGCGCGCCCGGTGGAGATCAAGCTCTTCGGCCCCGACCTCGACTCGCTGGAGGGCTATGGTCGCACTCTCGGCGCGGGCATCGGCAAGATCGAGGGAATCGAAGACCTCTATGACGGCATCAGCGAGCCGAGCGAAGAGCTGGCGATGCACATCGATCCTGCCAAAGCGGATCGGGCCGGACTCACCTCGGCTGCGATCAGCGATCAGGTCGCGGGCGCACTGCTCGGCAGCATGGCAGGGATCGTGCGGCTCGACGATCGCTCCATCGGCGTGCGAGTGCGCGCCCCGGATTCGGTCCGCTTCCGGCAGTCGCAACTCGCCTCCCTGCCGGTGCTCACGGCCGGTGGTACGTCAGCCACGGCCCTGGCGGCCCTGGCCACGTTCACTCCCGTGGAGACCCGTGCAGAGCTGTTGCGCGAGAATCAGCAGCAGATGATCGACATGACCTCGGACATCACCGGCCGATCGCTCGGTGACGTGATGAAAGACGTGAAGCGTGTGGTGGCGGAGACGCCGCCTCCGCACGGCATCCGGATGGAGCTTGCCGGGCAGTATGCCTCACAACAGAAGGCGTTCAGCTCCCTGCTGATGGTGTTGGCCTTGGCCGCGATGAGCGTCGTGGCGGTCATGGTGATCCAGTTCCGTTCATTCACCGAGCCGGCGGTGGTGCTCCTCGCCGCACCGCTCTCGTTCGTCGGCGCATTGGCGCTGCTGTACGTCACCGGGACGCCGCTCAACGTCTCGTCGTTCATGGGGTTGATCCTGCTGGTGGGATTGATCGTGAAGAACGGCATCATCCTGCTCGACTTCACTCACCGGCGCATGGATGAGGCGGGACTTGATCTTGAGACCGCCATCACCGAGGCCGGGCGCATCCGCCTTCGCCCCATCCTGATGACCACCCTCTGCACCCTCTTCGGTCTGCTGCCCCTTGCCCTCGGCCTCGGTGCCGGGAGCGAATTGCAGAAGCCGCTGGCGCTGGCCGTGATCGGCGGCCTCGCCCTCTCCACTCCGATCACCCTGTACGTCGTACCCACCCTGCTCGTCGCTATCCGTGGACGGGCGCATACTCTCCATGAAAGGAATGTCCCATGACACGCTCACGCATCACCACCACGCTCGCCGCCGTGGCACTCGCGATGGCCCCGATGGCGCTCTCCGCGCAGGTCACCAAGCCCGCCGCGGTCAAGCCGGCGGCCAAGGAGGAAAGCCAGGCCGCGCTGATGAAGGAGGCCAAGATCACCCTCGCCGCGGCCACCGCCACGGCGATGAAGGAAGTCCCCGGCGCCAAGATCGAGAGCCATGAGCTCGAGCGTGAGAAAGGCAAACTGATCTACTCGTTCGATATGAAGCTGGCGGGCAAGGAGGGGATCGAGGAGGTGAACATCGATGCGATGACCGGTGCGATGATCGAACACGCGCATGAATCACCGGCCGACGAAGCCAAGGAAGCCGCCGCCGACGGTCAGGCCGCGCTGATGAAGGAGGCCAAGATCACTCTCGCGGCCGCGACCGCCACGGCGATGAAGGAAGTCCCCGGCGGCAAGATCGAGAGCCACGAGCTCGAGCGCGAAGATGGCAAGCTGATCTACTCGTTTGACATCAAGGTGACCGGCAAGACGGGCGTCGAAGAGGTCGCCGTCGACGCCATGACCGGCGCGATGCTGTCCCATGAGCACGAGACTCCGGCGCAGATCGCCAAGGAAAAGGCCGCGGATGCCAAGGCGGCGGCGAAGAAGAAGAGCGGCGGAATCTGAACTGATTGCCCAGGGTGTGGCGCTGGCAGGCCACACCCGACCGCAGGCAGCCGAGATCACCGGGTTCACCATCCGCCTGCACTGAGGACACCAACCATGACCCGTAGAATTCCAACGATCTTCGTTTTCGCCATGCTGATCGTCTTCGCGGCCTGTGGTCCCCAGGAGGCCGATGAGGCGGGCGAGGCGACCCCCGCAGTTCAGGAGAGCCAGACGGCGTTGATGGCCGAGGCAACCATCACCGAGGCGGCCGCGACAGCGACGGCGATGAAGGTAGTCCCGGGGGGCAAGATCGAAAGTCATGAACTCGAGCACGAGAATGGCGAGCTGATCTACTCATTCGACCTCAGCGTGGCCGACAAGACGGGAATCGAAGAGGTGAATGTCGATGCGATGACCGGGGCGATGGTGGCGCATGAACACGAGACTCCGGCCCAGATCGCCAAGGAAAAGGCGGAGGATGCCAAGGCGGCGGCCGCAGCGAGGATCAAAGCCGGCGGATTCTAGTCTCCCCGCCAAATCCGCCTGGACACGGACGCCCGGTTTCTCATTTTGGATGGCCGAGCGTAATGTTCCATGTATGAAATTCATCGGATTCGTGATAGCGCTCGCTGTTGTGGCGCAACCCGCGCGCGCCCAGCTCACCAAGCCAGTCATCGACAAGTCCCCGAGCGGCATTCCGCGCGTCATGAGCCCTGGGCCCACCGCTTGGCGCGACACCCTCGGCTGGAAATTGGTACTCGATCACGTCGTACAACCGGCCGACGGCACTTCGGGTGAACTCGGCAATCCGCGCAGCGTGGCGCTCTATGTCGATGGGCGGATCGCGGTGCAGGAGGAAGAGCCCGCCGAGATCAAACTGTTCGATGCCAAGGGCAAGTTCCTGCATACCATCGGCAGGCAGGGAGCAGGACCAGGCGAGTTTCAGGTGCCGACCATCTTCGCGACCGGTACCCGACTCGTCGTCCACGACAGCAAGCTCGCGCGAGTCACCCTCTTCACACTCGACGGCAAGTTGATCCGCAGCTTTCCCGGCACTTGCTGCAACGGCGGCCCCCTCCCCTTCCTCGATGCTCGGTCCAGGATCTCGGCGCCGGCCTTTGGCGCGGGCAAGGGCGGCAAGGGGCGAGCCTACTACATGGTGTTCGATACCCTGGGCCGCAAGGTCGATTCTCTCGATTTTCCGAGCGCCATGGAAGCGAAGGAGTGGAAGGTGCCAGTCACGGGCGGGATGATGACGTTTGGCGTGCCACTCGCTCCGGTGAATCGCCATCTGCTCCTGCCTGATGGAACGCTGATCTTTGGTCGAACCGACCGGTACGAGCTGCTGGTGAGTCATGCCGGACGCGACACCACCCGGATCTTCGGCCGCAGAGGAATGAAGGGTTTCCCGATCCCGGGCAACTACCGCGACTCGATCTTCCATGCCCGCACCGATCGCCTCCAGGGCGACAAAAGCAAGGTCAGCGAATCCGACATGCCGTCGGTGTTCGATCTGTGGAACGATCTGGCCCGCGATGGCAGCGGCAACATCTGGGTCCATAGCGGTGGCGGCCACCGCGGACCGGCCCGCTTCGACGTCTTCGCCCCCGCCGGCACCTTCCTCGGCTCGGTCCCCGCGCCGTGGACCTTCGGCCTCGCCACCTCCTGGGTTGGTGATCGGGTCGCAGTCATCGATGAGGACACCGATGGGCTTCCGCGCGTCAGGGTGTTTCGGATTGTGCGCCAGGTCGGACGATAGCAATCCGACCTGATCGGGATTGAATCGACCCCGCCACACACTCCCCGCCTAGCGGACCCAGCGGGGGCACCACCCTCCACCCTCCTCCGTTCTCCGTTCTCCGTTCTCCGTTCTCCGCCGCTATCTTTCCTCCGCTCTCCCCAATCCATCTGCTCCTTCTCTCGAGGCATCATGCGCGCTCATTCCGCCTGCGCGGCCATCCTGCTCGCTCTCGCACCGGTATCGTTGCTGGCTCAGCGAAGCGGTGGCAATCCAGCGCCGACCACGCCCAAGGTGGTGGTGATCACTCCGGCTCTCGCGACCGAGGGCTACCTGAGCCCGCCAGACGAGATTGCCAAGCTGGTCAATGCTCCGCGCGAATCCAATTTCTCCTATACCGCCGCATCGCCGGGAGCGCGGAAATACTTCGTCCATCCGATCAGTGACGGGATGCCCACGCTCGAACAGTTGGGGCGCCCCCATTACAACCTCGGCGGTTTCCAGGTGGAGTACGCGGCCAACCGGCAGCGGGCACTGATCACCCGCAGCTATGTCGGTGTGGATCTCTATGACTGGCGGACCGCGAAGACCACCCGCATCACGCCGCCGGCTGGCGCGCGCATCGGCGCGACCAGCTGGTCACCGGATGGCAGCACCCTGAGCTTCATGGCCGAGTTCCCGAACTCGACCCAGCTCTGGTTGGCCGATCCGATCACTGGGAAGATTCGGCAAGTGGGGAAGGTCTCGCTCCTCGCCACCAATGTCACCAACTGGGAATGGACCGCCGACGGCAAGTCGATCGTCGCCGTGCTGCTACCTGAGGGTCGCGGAGCCGAGCCGAAGTTGTCGCCCATCGCGACCGAGCCATTGGTTCGCCTCAACGAAGACGCCCGACTGCACACCTCCACCTCACCCGACCTGGTGCAGTCTCCCTATGAGATGGCGCTGGTGGAGTTTTACAGCACCGGCCAGCTCGCGATCATTGACTTGAAGAGTGGCGCGGCGAAGAAGGTCGGCACCCCCGGCCTGATCCGTTCACTCGATGCCTCGCCCGATGCGAGGCTCTTCCGCGTGACCTACATCGACAAGCCATTTTCTTATTTCCTGCCGGTGTCATCCTACGGCTCGACCGATGTCATCATCGATGGCACCGGCAAATTGATCTACCAGGTGGCGAAGCGTGCGCTGCGCGTCACCGATCCGGTCGATACCACTGCGGCAACGCCCGGGGCCGGTGGTCGCGGGGCGGCGGCGGCCGCTGCGCCGGACACGGGGAAGCGTTCCCTCACCTGGCATCCGTTCGACAATGCGATGATCTACATGCAGCTCGCACCAGCCGCAGCTGGTGAACGGCACGACTCCGCCACGGCCGCGAAGCGCCCTGACCGACTGATCGAGTGGTCGGCGCCGTTCGATTCGACCAGCACCAAGGTGCTCTACGAAACGACCAACCGGATCAGCGGCGCGCGCTTCAACGACAACGGTCGCATCATCTTCATCAGTGAGTCGGGAACGGGCGGCACGACAGAATATGCCGTCTACCTCGACGAGGGCGGCAAGAAGTACGAGGTCGTGAAGCCCACCGGTGGTCGGGGCGGCGCTGGCGGCCGTGGTGGTCGCGGCGGTGGACCGGCTGCCCCACCCGCCGCAGGGCGCGGCGGTGCGGCGGGCGGTGCGGCAAGCTTCGTCACCAAGTCCGGCAGTCGCGGCATGCCGGTGGTGATGACCTCCACCGACGGCAAGTATGTCTTCGTACAGGGTACTGACACCTCGAGCGCGGCGCGGCAGGATACCACCAAGGCGCCGCATGTCACCGTCGATCGAATTGAGATCAAGACCGGCACCAAGGAGCGGGTCTACGAAGGAAAGACCGATCTCACCGAAACGCTCTCCGCAGCGCTCGACGATGATTACTCCAAAGCACTGGTGCAACGTGAGTCGAGCAGCATGGTGCCGCAGACCTTCGTGCTGGACGTCAAGAGCGGCGAAGCAACGCAGCTCACGCACAACGTCGACCTGATGCCCCAGATGACCAACGCCGTCCGCAAGACGGTCTGGGCCAAGCGTGCCGATGGCCGCACCTTCCGAGTCAAGGTGACCCTCCCCGAGGGCTACCAGGGCGGCACGCGCCTGCCGGGGATGTTCTGGTTCTACCCGGCGGAGTTCGCCGACCAATCCGCCTATGACAAGGGCCTCACCGGCGGTGCAGGCGGTCGCGGCAGCGCGAATCGCTTCACCACCTACGGCCCCCGCTCACTCGCCTTCCTGGTCGTGGAAGGCTATGCCGTGATCGAACCGGACACGCCGATCTTCGGCCAGAACGGCCAGTTGCCCAACGACCACTATGTCGATGACCTGCGTGACGATCTCTACGCCACCATCAACGCCCTCGACACCCTCGGCATCATCGACCGCGAGAAGCTGGCCATCGGCGGGCACAGCTACGGCGCCTTCAGCACCGCCAACGCCATGGTGCACACGCCGTACTTCAAGGCCGGCATTGCCGGTGATGGAAATTACAATCGCACGCTGACCCCCAACGGCTTCCAGAACGAGAAGCGCGACCTCTGGCAGGCACGCGAGACCTATCTTGCGATGTCGCCCTTCCTCTACGCCGACCATCTCAACGGCGCGTTGCTGATGTACCACAGCATGGAGGACCAGAACGTTGGCACCGACCCGATCAACTCGATCCGGATGTTCCACGCGCTGCAGGGCCTTGGCAAGACGGCCGCGCTCTACATGTACCCCTATGAGGATCACGGCCCGGTCACCAAGGAGACCGACCTCGATCAGTGGGCGCGCTGGGTGGCGTGGCTCGACAAGTACGTGAAGAATCCCGCCAAGGACGTCAAGCCGACCGCCAAGGCGATTCCCTAGTCCCGACGCCCCGACGGGGGCACTCTCCGCGAGCGGTCGACCGGGTGCAAGGGCCAAACCTTGCGCCCGGTCTCGTTTTCCGCCTCTTTCCCGGCGACCCCGGTCATCTCGACCGGGCCGGAGATGAACATGTCGCTGTCCCGCGCCAAGATCCCTGCCCTGCCGCCCCGCCTCGAAGGCCTGGCGGAACTCGCCGTCAACCTCGCCTGGAGCTGGCACCGTCAAGCCCGCGGGCTCTTCCGCCGCATCGATGATGTCGCCTGGCGCGATTCGCAGCACAACCCGATCCTGCTCCTGCAACGGGTCCCCTTCGCGCGGTTGGAGGTGCTCGCGCGCGACGCCGACTTCTGTGCCCATTACGATGACGTCATGGCCTGGTTGGAGATGGAGCGGTCGAACACCCTCGGCTGGTTCCACGAGCGGTACCCCGATCTTCCGGCAACCCGCCCAGTGGCCTATTTCTGTGCCGAGTTCGGGCTGCATGCCTCGGTCCCGATCTACTCTGGTGGCCTCGGTGTTCTCGCCGGCGACCACTGCAAGACGGCATCAGATCTCGCGGTCCCCTTCGTAGGGATTGGACTCTTCTATCGCCGGGGATACTTCGATCAACAGGTAAGCCCGGAAGGGTGGCAGGAGGATTCGGACGCGCTGGTCGATCCAGACACCACGCCACTGGTCCCCATGGCAGGCCCCGACGGTCAGGAGTGGCTCACCACTGTTGAGACCTTCGGACGGCCGGTTCACGTCCGAGTCTGGACCATGACGGTGGGTCGTGCACCGCTCTACCTGCTCGATACCGACCTCGAGGCGAATCATCCTGACGATCGCGGCCTCACCAGCAAACTCTACTCCGGTGGCGTGGATATGCGGCTGCGCCAGGAGTGGATCCTTGGTGTCGGCGGTGTCCGCGTGCTGCGCGCGCTCGGGATCGAACCGGGCGCGTGGCACGCCAACGAGGGACACGCCGCGTTCATGCTGCTGGAACGGGCCCGGGAGATGGTGCTGGCGGGCGCCACCCTCGCCGAGGCGCAGCGGGCCATTCGCGTCAATTCACTGTTCACCACGCACACGCCAGTCCCGGCTGGTCATGACAAGTTCGACATTGGCCAAGTGGCGGAATGCGCCGCGGGAGGTTTTCTCACCGATTTCGGCGACAGCGCCAGTGAGGTGATCGGCATCGGCGTTCGCCCGGAGCTCTCCCCGAGTGAGTTCGAGATGACGGTGCTTGCCATCCGGATGTCGGGGCATGTCAACGGCGTCGCCGAGCGCCATGGTGCGGTGTCACGCCTGATCTGGCAGGAGCTCTGGCCTGGACGCCCCGTCGACGAGGTGCCAATCGGCTCGGTAACCAATGGCGTCCACCTCGCAACCTGGCTCGCCAACCCGATGATGCGCCTCTTCGACAACGCGATCGGTGTCGACTGGGGAATGCGAATCGATGATCCGGAAATCTGGGATGCCGCCATGGGACTCGATGTCCGCGAGCTCTGGCACGTGCATGTGGAATTGAAGGCGATGCTGGTGCGACACCTCCGGGAGGAGGCCCGTCGACGCTGGACCCACAAGTACCGCGAGGCGGCGCAGGTCGTGGCGGCCGGCCCACTGGTCGACCCCGACGTCTTTACCATCGGATTCGCCCGGCGTTTCGCCACCTACAAGCGAGCCGATCTCATTTTCCGTGACAAGCAGCGGCTCCGCAAGCTGCTCACCGATCCTCGGCGCCCGGTACAGCTCATTATTGCCGGCAAAGCACACCCCAAGGACGACCCAGGCAAGGAAGTGCTCCAGTCGGTGTACCACTTCGCCCGCGATCCGATGTTCGAGGGCCGGGTCGCTTTTCTGGAAGACTACGGCATGCATTTGGCCCACGTGCTGGTTCAGGGCGTCGATCTCTGGCTCAACGTCCCTCGCATTCCCTACGAGGCTTCGGGGACGAGCGGGATGAAGGCAGCCCTCAACGGCATCCCCCAGTTGAGCACCCTCGATGGCTGGTGGGAGGAGGGCTACAATGGCAAAAATGGTTGGGCCATTCCCAAGGCCAGCTCCGATTCGGAGGCAGATGAAGAGGATGCCGAGCATCTCTACCAGCTGCTGGAAGACGAAATCGTCCCATTGTGGTATGATCGAGATGATCGCGGAATTCCGCGTGGCTGGATCCGGCGCATGAAGGAGGCAATCCGTGTCTCAGGGAGGCACTTCACCGCGCGTCGCATGTTGCAGGACTACGCCCGACACTATTACGCGCCGATCCTGAGGAACGACCCCTTTACCGACGATCCTCCGACAGGTTGACACCATGCCCAACACCGCGCCGCTGCAACTGCCACTGATTGACGGGGAAGCACCAATGCTGGTGCACCTCGCCGCGGAGTACTATCCGTACGCTCGCACTGGTGGTCTGGCTGAAGCGGCGTGGGGACTCCATCGCGATCAGCACCGGCGCGGGCTCTCCACCATGGCGATCGTGCCGCTCTACCGGAGCGCCCATCCGCACCTCCGCGACCTGGAACAGGTCGGCGAGCCGTACTCGCTCCGCTTCGGCAATCGCGAGGAACAGTTCCGGCTCTTCCGCGAGCGCAACCCCGCCTCCGAGACACCAGTCTGTTTCATCGAACATGCCGGTTACTTCGATCGCCCAGGCATCTACGGTGAACGCGGCGCCGACTATCCCGACAACCACCTGCGCTATTCCGCGTTCGCGGCCGCAGCGGTGGCGGCGCTTCGTCGCCTGACCGACGGTCCGGTGGTCCTGCACGCGCACGACTGGCACGCCGCGCTCGCGCCAGTCTACCTGCGCACCTGGTTCCGCAACGATCCCTGGTACGCCCGCATCCCGTCGGTCATGTCCATCCACAACGGTGGCTATCAGGGGCATTTCCCTGCGGCAGTCATGCCGGAACTCGGCATCGGCTGGGAATACTTTACCCAAGACCACCTCGAGTGGTACGACAAGGTGAACTTCCTCAAGGGCGGACTCACCTTCACCGACATGGCCACCACGGTGAGCCCGACACACGCCGTGGAGCTGCGTACGGCGGCGGGCGGCTTCGGCCTGCAGGAAGTCTTTCAATGGCTCGGCGACCGATTTACTGGCGTGCTGAACGGCATCATTGCCGCCGACTGGAATCCTCAGCACGACAAGTACATTCGCTCGTCGTATTCGCGCGACGATCTCGATGGCAAGCGGGCCAACAAGGCCGCGACCCAGCAGCGGTTCGGGTTGCCCGAGAACCCCTTCGTCCCGCTCGTGGGCCATGCTGGCCGGATGGTGACCCAGAAGGGACTCGATCTGATTGTGCGCAACCACGCGCTCTTCCAGCTCTCGGCCCAGTATGTCTTCCTGGGAAGTGGCGAGAAGCGGTTCGAGGACGACCTCGCCCACCTGCGCGCGGCGATGCCGCATCGCATTGGCGTGCAGACCACCTTCGACGATGAAACCGAGCACGTGTTGATGGCCGGCTCCGACATCTATATGATGCCGTCGCAGTACGAGCCGTGCGGCCTGACTCAGATGCGCGCCCAGCGCTACGGCACCATCCCTGTTGCCCGGCGGGTCGGTGGCTTGGCCGACACGATCGATGATGGTGTCACCGGATTTCTCTTCGACGCCTATGAGGAGCGCGCGCTGGTCGGCGGCATGTGGCGCGCGATGACGGAGCATCGCTCGGCCCGCGCGTGGCGGGAGATGCAACAGGCGGCGATGTCACGAGACTTCAGCTGGGACCGAGTCGCCGAGAAGTATCTTGACATCTATACCAGAGCGACCGCTCGAGCCATGGAGCTCCGTTGAAGCTGCGCTTCATCCTGACCCTCCACAGTCACCTGCCATGGGTACTCCACCATGGCCGCTGGCCGCACGGCTCCGACTGGCTGTGTGAAGCGGCCATCGACAGCTATCTCCCGCTGCTCGAGATGCTGGAGCATCTTGAGGAGGAGGGCGTGCCGGGCCCGATTACGCTTGGTGTAACACCGGTCCTCGCCGCGCAGTTCGCGCATCCGTCGTTCAATACCGAGCTTGAGGCGTATTTCGCCCATCGCTTCCAGACGCTGGCCGAGGCGCCCGCCTCATTGCAGGCAACCGGCGACGCTGGACTCCTCCCCTTGGTGCAATTCTGGCGGCAACACCTGGACCGCCTCTATGCCGTCTGGACCCGCGCCGGTGGGGACCTGATCAGCGCCCTCCGTCGCCATGCCCAGGCCGGGCGCATCGAACTGATCTCGTCCGCAGCCACCCACGGCTTCCTGCCGCTGCTCGCGCGCGATGAGAGCATCCGGCTCCAGCTGCTGGTGGGACGAGCCGAACACATGCGCCACTTCGGCGACCTGCCCAGGGGGTGCTGGGTACCGGAGTGTGCCTACCGCCCGCGCGGCATGTGGCAACCGCTGCCTGATGCACCCAATCCGCGGATCCGACGCGGCATCGAGGATTTTCTCCAGCACGCCGGCTTCCGCTGGTTCTTCGTCGATTCCCATCTTGCCGAAGCCGGCGAGCAGTGGGAGATGTACAGCGGCAAGAAGGCCGCCCGCCGTGCCCGTCGTGCGAAGCGGTCGCCCTACCGTGCCTACCAACTCGGGGCGCCCTCTCGCGGCCGCGCCGTGCGGGTGCTGGTTCGCGACCCCAAGGCTACCGAACAGGTCTGGAGCCGCTACGGCGGCTACCCGGGCGACGGTCGATATCTTGAGTTCCACAAGATCCGCCATCCCGGCGGGCTCAAGCTCTGGTCCGTCACCAGTACCACTTCAGAGCTTGATGCCAAGCATCCGTATCTCCCCGCGGCGGCACGCGGTATCGTGGCCGACCATGCCCGGCACTTCCGCTCGCTGCTCGACAGCATCGCCACGAGTGCGGAGCGAGGCGATCGTGCCATCGTGGCCCCATTCGACACCGAACTCTTCGGCCACTGGTGGTTCGAGGGGATGGATTTCCTGACCGAGGTCTATCGTGATCTCGGCAACGACCCTAGGGTACATGCCAGCACCGCCGGCGATTTCCTCGCCGAGGAGCCGCCGGCCACCTTGCTGCGAATGGGGAGTGGATCATGGGGCGCCAACGGGGACTTCTCCAAGTGGCTCAACCCCGAAACGGAATGGACCTGGCGCCGGCTCTGGGCGCTCGAGAACCGCTTCTGGGACATGGTGCCTGCCATCATTGGACGGATTGATGCGCTCCCGATTCTCGAACAAGCCGCCCGTGAGCTGCTGCTGCTGCAGTCGTCGGACTGGCAGTTCATCATCTCCACCGGCGCGGCCGGCGACTATGCCACCGAACGATTCAATGGCCATGCCGACGCTCTGGAGTCGTTGCTCGGCACACTCGAACATGCCGGAGCCGATTTGAGCCAGGCGCGGGCACTCGCGGCCTCGCTCGAGCGGATCGATGGACTCTTCCCGGACCTGATCGGTGCGATTTCGGCGGCATCCGACGTGACGAGCAGCCGCTGACCATGCGCCATCTCGTGGTCCATGGCCATTTCTACCAGCCCCCGCGCGAAGAGCCGTGGCTGGAACTGGTGCCGCGCGAACTGAGCGCCGCGCCCTACCATGACTGGAATCAGCGGATCACCGCCGAGTGCTACGCGCCGCTCACGCGAGCGATCGTACTCGACGGCACGGAGCGCATCCGGCGGGTGATCAATGCCTGGTCACATCTCTCCTTCGATGTGGGCCCGACGCTTCTACGCTGGTTCGACGAGCACAACCCTGCAGTACGTGACGCGATCTACGCTGCCGACCGCGCCTCACAACAGCGACTCGGCTTCGGCAACGCGGTGGCGATGCCGTATCACCACATCATCATGCCACTTGCCTCACGACGAGACAAGCAAACCGAGGTGCGCTGGGGTATCCGCGACTTCCGGACGCGCTTCGGACGGGAGCCCGAGGGGATGTGGCTGCCCGAGACGGCCGTGGACGAGGAAACGCTCGACGTCCTGATCGAGGAAGGGATCCGCTTCACCATCCTGGCCCCCCATCAAGTCGTGACTGCTCCGCCCTTCGGTCGACCGGGCCGGTGGCGCGGCAGCAATGGCGGTGAGCTGGCGATCTTCGTCTATGACGGTCCCCTCTCGCACGATGTTGCGTTCGGCGACCTCCTCGATACCGCTGACAAGTGGCTCGGGCACATCGAGGCAGTGCCGTTGGCGACAGACGACGGATTCACTTTGACCTCCCTCGCCACCGATGGCGAAACCTTCGGGCACCATCATCGCTTTGGCGATCTCGCCGTCGCCGCACTGATCGATATGGTCGAGCCACGCCAGGATATCGCGCTCACCAACTACGCCGCCGTCCTCGCCCAGCACCCGCCGACAGAAGACGTGGCCATCAACTCCCCGACGTCGTGGAGCTGTGTGCATGGCATCGAACGGTGGCGGGGCAATTGCGGCTGCCGCATGGACCCGTATACCACCCAGGAGTGGCGCACCCCACTTCGCGCCGGTCTCGACGTGGTGGCGCAGGCAGTGCACGCGATCTTCGTGAACGACTGGCCCGCAGAGGCTGGCGATCCGTGGCAGGCGCGTGATCTCGCCGGGGCTGACCTGTCGGGGGCGGCGCATCTCCCGGCTGCCGCCCGTCGACTGTTGGAGGCCGAGCAGAATGCGCTGGCCATGTTCACCTCCTGCGGTTGGTTCTTCGATGACATCGCCCGGGTGGAACCGCGTATCTCGATGCGACACGCCGCGCGGGCGATCGAGTTTCTCCCTGATCGCGCCCACGCAGCCATCGAGACGGCGCTGCTCTCCGCCCTTGCGCGGGCACACAGCAACGATCCGACCAAAGGCAACGGGGTCGCCATCTGGCATCGTGATGTGATGCGGGAAGCGGACGGCCCGGCACGACTCGCCGCCGCACTCGCAGCGCTGCGGGACCTCGCGCCCGACGTGCTCGATGACCTCCGAGTACCCACCCACCGCTGGTCACTCGACGGCGACGTGATCGTGACGCACCACCGCCGCACCGAACGGGAATACCGCTGGGATGCCGTGGCGCACACACCGGGGATCGTCGCCGAGGAAGTCACTGTCGCCCTGGCCAACGGCACTGGACCAGCGCGCGTGGTGCCCTCCCAACATTTCCCGCTTCCCGCACGGGCAATGCTCAGCGCCATTGCCCGGCCGATGCTGTTCGAGGTGACGCTCGAGGACGCCGAGCGATCGGCCATGGCCCAAGGCATGCTCGCGCCCGATGCCGCGCGCGACCTCGCCCTGCTGCGCGCCTGGGCGCTCGTGGAGCGCGACGGTCTCGAGGCAGCAGGCGTCGTCGTGCATGGGGCGCTCGACCTCTACGACCTTGATGATGAGCCCGTCCCTGACGCCCTGCGTGCCGCGTCCTTTCTCGCGCTCGAAGCCATCTCCATCTCCCCGGAGCGGGAGGCGCTCGCCACTCGCCTCGACCTGGTGCTCGATCCGACCCCATGACCGAACCACTCCGCTTCTGTTTTGGGCTCCACCTGCACCAACCGGTCGGCAACTTCGACTGGGTCTTCGAACAGCACATGGGCGAAGTCTACCGGCCGTTGCTTGCTGCGCTCGAAGAGGGCGACTGCTGGCCGGTGGCAATGCACCTCTCGGGACCATTGCTCGAGTGGATTGAGGCGCATGAGCCCGACTTCATTGAGCTGATCGGTCGACATGTCAGCTCCGGACGACTGGAGCTGCTCTGTGCCGGGCATGACGAACCAATTCTGGCCGTGCTCCCGCGCGAGGACCGGATCGACCAAATCACCCGCAACCGCGACTACCTGCGGCGGCGTTTTGGCGTGGACGTCAAGGGCCTCTGGCTCACCGAGCGCGTCTGGGAACCGAACCTTCCCGAGGATCTGGCGGCGAGCGGTGTGGACTTCGTGTTGGTCGATGATCGTCACTTCCGCGTCACCGGCTTTTCCGCCGACCAGCTGCACGCGCACTTCATGACCGAATCCAGCGGTCGGCGTGTCCGCCTTTTCCCGATCGACGAGAAGCTGCGCTACCTGATTCCCTTCCGTCCGGCCACTGAAATCGCGGAATACCTGCGCGCACTGCACGCCAGCGGCAACGGCCTCGCCGTGCTCGGCGATGACGGCGAGAAGTTCGGCGGCTGGCCGGGCACCCGCACCTGGGTGTACGACGATGGCTGGATGGAGTCGTTCATGCGGACGATGCGCGAGCTCCGCGATGCGGGCGAGGTCATTCTCTCCCGCTTCGACGATGCCCTCCGTGCCACCCCTTCCGCCGGCCTCGCCTACCTCCCCTCGGCGTCCTACCGCGAGATGGAAGGCTGGTCGCTGCCGCCCGACCCGGCGCGCGCCCTGCTCCGGCTCGAGCATGCCTGGGGCGAGAAGCGACTCGCCGGTGTGGAAGGGGGGCTGCTGCGCGGCGGGCACTGGCGCAACTTCCTGGCGAAATACCCCGAGTCCAATCGCCTGCACAAGGCGATGCTCGCGCTCTCGGCGCTCTGCCGGGCAAAGGGCGATCCGGTGGACGCGCGGCGCGCCGTAGGGCGGGCCCAATGCAACGACGCCTACTGGCACGGCGTCTTTGGCGGGCTCTACTTGCCGCACCTGCGCGCCCCGCTCTGGGCCCAGTTGGCGGACGCCGAGCGGATGTTGCGGGAGGGAGAAGCGTTGGAGGTCGAGGCGCTCGATTTCGATGCCGATGGTCATGTGGAACACTGGATTCATTCCAGCAGCATGAGTGCGCTGGTGGCACCGGCGCGCGGCGGGGCGGTCGAGATGGTGATGGACTTCGCGGCCCGCATCAACCTCGTCGACGTGATGACGCGTCACCGTGAGGCCTTCCACGAGCCGCTCGATGCCGGGCAGGACAGCGCTGCAGCACCGGCCGAGGAGCCGGCCGAGCATCAAAAGGGAATGGCCTCGATCCACGACATCGAAGGCGCCCTGCTTGAGCGGCCAGCGGTCGACACCGAAACGCGGGCGTGGTTCGTTGATCGGCTGGTGGGCCCGACCACCTCGGCGCAGGACTTTCGGGCCGGCACGGTGCCGGTGGTGCAGTCGTGGGCACGGGAGTGGATGGAGGTGGCGAGCGAAGTGCAGCCCGATGGTGTGGTGCTCTACCTCCGCTCACCCGACCGCGCCAAGACACTGCACTTCGCCGCTGACGGCGCTATCACGTGCGCCTGGGCGTGGCCGGTGCCCGACCCGTCGAGCGCACTGGGCGGGTGGTTCACCTCGGAGATCTCATCATCCGTCCCGCTCGAAATCGATGCCGGCGATGCGGCCGTCTGGCAGTACCCCATCGAGACGGTGGCCAAGAGCGAGAAGGGTTTCGATCGGACCGTGCAGGGCACCGCCACGGTGCTGTGCTGGCCGATTGGGGCGGGTGGGGCGACGGTGACGGTGCGCATTCGATCATCGATACGTTGACGACTTCGAGCTCCTTCTCTCTTCTCTCTTCTATCTCCGTATGAGTAGGTCTATCGGCGCCCGCACCACAATCCGATACGAAATCTCCCACTTGCTGTTGAAGAACGCGATACTCCTTTCGTCATCAATTCGGTGGAAGCGCCATTCAGCATCGAGCGTCGCACCACCCTCGATCGGCGTCCGTCGGGCGATGCCCAGTTCGACGTACCTCCGGCTGGCACGATAGAACGACGGATCGTGACCGGTCGAGCTGTAGTTCTGGTCACCATCATCACCGCTGAAATTCGTGCCGCGCCAGAGAATGCCGAACAGCTCTACCGCATTCCACGGCGTGACCGCCGCCCGCACATAGGTGCCATACCCCTTGTCGGGCCGACCACCGGGATAGTTTGGGTCGATGTGCCCGTTGCTCCACAGCTCGTCCACTTCGAGCGAACTCCGGCCCAGGTGTGCGAGCGTATCGTGGAGTACTGCGCCTACGGCCGTCACCCGATTGTTGGTCACCGGCACATTCGCATCAAAGAGCTGACCGCCGCGGTGATACCAAAGATGCTGCGCCTTGAGGTCGAGCACCGGCGCCACGCGCAGCCCAAGCACGCTCCCAAGTTCGAACTGCTCCCGCTCCGTCGGCGTGTTGAGCTTCTGCCAGTTGACCCAAGTGTTCCCGCTGAAACGGCCGCGATGCTCGACCCACTGCATGCCGTACTCAATCGGCGTGGTCAGCTCGCGCGTGGT
The DNA here is from genome assembly GCA_038205305.1 of Gemmatimonadales bacterium. Lineage (GTDB taxonomy): Bacteria > Gemmatimonadota > Gemmatimonadetes > Gemmatimonadales > GWC2-71-9 > Palsa-1233. The sequence goes on along the minus strand of JBBRBZ010000028.1, from coordinate 2,303 downwards.
GACCATGACCGGTTCGAGCAGGCCATGCCGATTGACCGTCTCCAGCGTGCCGAGCACCCCGAGGGTGTGCTCCGTCTGGTAGCGGAAGGAGAGCACCGGCTTGAGCGAATCGGTGAACTCCGTCGACCCCCAGCGTCGGTCGGCGAAGAACCCCACCCGAAGCTCAGTCCGGCCCCCCGGCTTGGCAGCCAGCCAACTGGTGACCTGACCACCCAGAATGGTCTCCCCCACGCGGTAGGGGGTGAAGAACTCGGTATTGTCGCCATAGAGCGTGGCCCGGAGCCGCCAATCGATCTGTTGAGCCTCCAGTGGACGAGCCACGGGGAGAAGCAGAACGGCGGTCAGGGCGAACTGTGCGGGGATACGGATGGGAACCTCGGGTGACGGTGGCCGGACAGCCCACTATTTTACTGCCAAGATGAATCCTACACGTAGTGTCCGAATCGGACTGGTGCAGCAGCAGGTCGGCGAGAGCCAGACGGCGAACCTTGAGCACGCCATCGCGGGCATTCGCGAAGCCGCCGCCAAGGGCGCCCAGCTGGTCTGCCTGCAGGAGCTCTTCAACGGCTACTACTTCTGCCAGCGCGAGGACCACGACTTCTTCAAGATGGCCGAGGCCATTCCGGGCCCCTCCACCGATCGCCTCGGCGCCCTCGCCAAAGAGCTCGGTGTGGTCATCGTCGCCTCGCTCTTCGAGAAGCGGGCGGAGGGGCTCTACCACAACACCGCCGCGATCATCGACGCCGACGGAAGCTACCTCGGCAAGTACCGGAAGATGCACATCCCCGATGACCCGCAATTCTACGAGAAGTTCTACTTCACCCCAGGCGACCTCGGCTTCCGCACCTGGCAAACCGCGGTCGGCAAGATCGGCGTGCTGATCTGCTGGGACCAGTGGTACCCCGAAGCGGCCCGCCTCACCGCGATGAGCGGCGCCGAGATCCTCTTCTACCCCACCGCCATTGGCTGGCTGCCGCCCGAGAAGGCGGAGTATGGTGCCGCGCAGCAAGCCGCGTGGCAGACGATGCAGAAGAGCCACGCCGTCGCCAACGGTTGCTTCGTCTGCGCCGTCAATCGCACCGGGCATGAAGTGCTCCCCGGCAGTGAACCCGGACATCAGGGAATCGAGTTCTGGGGTGCGTCGTTCATCGCCGATCCGTACGGCAACGTGCTCGCGCAGGCGGGGCAGGAAGAGACGGTCCTCGTCGCGGACTGTGACCTCGCCAAGGTCGATACTGCCCGCACGCACTGGCCCTTCCTGCGTGATCGACGGATCGACGCCTACGGTGGCCTGACCCAGCGCTACCTTGACTGAAACACCCGCTGCACGCGGCTTCCGGATGCCGGCCGAATGGGCGCGGCACCGCGGCACCTGGCTCAGCTGGCCGCACAAGGAAGCCTCGTGGCCGGGACGCTTCGAGCCGGTCCCGGGCATCATCGCCGGGATGATCCGTCATCTCGCTCCGGGCGAAGAAGTACACATCAACGTCACCGACGCCGAGATGGAAGAGGGTGCACGAAAGGTGCTCGCGCGGAGCGATGTCGGCAGCGACAATGTGTTCTTTCATCATCACCCGACCGACGACGCCTGGTGCCGCGATCATGGGCCAATCTTCGTTTGTCGCGGCGAGGAGCAGCTCATCCTCGATTGGGGCTACAACGCCTGGGGCAACAAGTACCCGCCCTTCGCACAGGACGACGTGGTGCCGACGCGCATCGGCGAGGAGCTCGGCATCGAAGTCGTCTCTCCCGGGATCATCCTCGAGGGCGGCTCGATCGACGTCAACGGACTCGGCACGCTGCTCACCACCGAGGCGTGTCTTCTCAATCCCAATCGCAATCCCACGCTGTCGCAGGCACAGATAGAAACCCATCTCCGCGACAACCTCGGCGTGACCAAGATCCTCAGGCTCGGCGACGGGATTGTGGGTGATGATACCGATGGCCATGTCGATGACATCACCCGCTTCACCGACGAACGCACCATCGTGACCGTGGTCGAGGACGATCCCCGCGACGACAATTTCGATCTCCTCCTGGAAAACCATCGCCGACTCGGCAGCATGACCGACCAGGACGGACTTCCCTTCCGAATCGTCGCCCTGCCGATGCCGCGCGCGGTCTATCATGAGGGGCAACGGCTGCCGGCCAGCTACGCCAATTTCTATATCGGCAACGAGGTCGTCCTGCTCCCCGGATACGACGCCGACCGAGACGAGGTGGCCCGTGCCACGCTCCAGCAGCTCTTTCCCACCCGCCGAGTCGTCGTCATCGACTGCATGGAGCTGATCTGGGGGCTGGGA
>JBBRBZ010000027.1:0-28094 GCA_038205305.1 Gemmatimonadales bacterium | reverse complement strand
GCGTTGCGGGCCAACTTGACGCCACCCGCCTTGCCGCGACCACCGGCATGCACCTGAGCCTTGACGACAACGGTTCCGCCCACTCGGCGGGCAATGGCTTCGGCTTCACTGGGCGTGGAGGCAACATCGCCGTCGGGCACCGGTACACCGGCCGCCTTGAGCAGGGCCCTCGCCTGATATTCGTGCAGGTTCACCACAACCTCGTCGCTGAGTTTCGGAGCGTCACTTTGCCCCACCCTGCCACCATTCCTGCTTCGGGGGTGGCGGCCCATAGCCTTCCAAGATAGCCGTCTCCGGGGGGCCATTCCACCTGTGTGGACTACGGCTTCAGGACCGAACGCAACTCCTCGATCGCCCGACCGAAGGCGGTGAGGTCGCCCCGCGCGAGGGCAGAATCGGCGCGAAACATCCAAAGCCTGGCCTGACGAAGGGTCGCGGCCTCGTCGGTGGCCGGCGCCTGCAAGTTTTCCGCGTTGCCAACCATCACCGAGTGCCACGCATCCGCCACCGAACGGCCGCCGCCGATGGTTGTCCCCAATGCCGTCGAGATCCAGAGCAGTACCGGCGGACCTTCAGCAGGGATCGAGTAGGAGTTCTGCCAGGCTGCCAATGGTCCACTGCCGAGGTACCAGTGGACCGGGCCGGTCTCGACCGTGTCGCCTGCAGCACCGCTCGAGTCTCTGAGGTGCATCAGCGGCAGCATCCGCCCCCAGAGCTGCTGCAGCTCGCCCGCATTCTCGCTCGCCGAGATGGCCCCGTTGTATCGGGCGATGCGGAGCGAGGGCGCGCCCCCGGTGCGCTGTGCCGTCACCAGCGCGGTCAAGGTCCGTCGATCGGGATCCTGGAAGGCCGATTGCCAAACAGGCTGTGTTGGATCATTCCAGGCCGGCATCGAGCGCTCGGGCGAACCAGCAACGTCCAACCGCCCGGGCCGCCGCCCCAAGGCCCACTCCGAGGACTCGAGCACACCCAGTTGGGTCTCCAGGAGAGGGCCGGGATAGGTCAGGTTCCGGCGGAGCTCCGCCGGAAGGTCGGCCGCGGGTTCCACCAGTCCATGAGAAAAGCGAGCCCACGCGGCGGCCGTCGAATCCGCTCCGGGATCGAGGTAAACCTGCGTCGCCCCCGTAGCAGGGTCCATGGTCGCGACGAAACCCGGAACCAGTCCTCCGCTAATCTCGCCGCGCCACACCGCCCGCTGGGCCAGCGGGAAGCCGTCCAACGGGATCAGCCCCTGAACCACCCAGAGCGGTTGGTCGCGAACCATCGCGATATTGGGGCTCAGCCATGACGCCATCGGGAGCAGGGCGGCGGCACGTTCGGCGGGGTCCAGATGCCAATCGATCCGTTCCTGGCTCGACTGGATCAGCATCCCGGCCGCCTGTCGCGCCCAGGCCAAGAGCGTCCGGCGGAATACGCCACCGATTTCCACTCCCGTGGGCACGCCCCGCCAGGCAGGGCCGTTGGGAATCAAGCGTGCTTGCTCTACGCTGTGCCACGCGAGTCGCGTCGCCGGGTTCCCCGCCGGGCGGAGTGAAACCGGCGGGCCGCTGGTCACGGTCTGCCCGTCGGGAATCGCCAGGATGTCCACCCGCGAGGAATCCCCTCTCACCGAGGTTGCGACCAGCCAGGCCGGCACCATTCCGCGTGGCGTGTTGAGGCTTGCCTGGGTTGCGGCGAGCAGCGATCCACCGTTCCCGGCGACAAATCGTGCCATGACCGCCCGGTCCCAGATGGCAGCGGCCGGAGGAATGGTGTCGGTCGGCACGGTGGCTGTGGCGAGGGTGATGCCCCATGCCAGCGCATCGAACTTTCTGAGGACGATATCGCTTCCCGCGGGGGCGCTCGCCTGCGCCGTGAGCGCCGGCACCACGATGCGCTCCACGAGGGCCCCGATTGCCATCACCGACCAGGCGCCCGCAAGGAGGGCATGCCGACCGCGCCGAATCCAGAGCAGCGACAGCAGCCCGACACCTATCGCGACACCGGCCATGAGCTGCGCCGCGCGGATGCGGGTCATGGCACCCTCAGGACTGATCGGAGGACCGGGCGTGGTGAGGAAATGGTACGGGGCGAGCAGGTATCCCACCGAAATGACCCATGCCACCACCACCATCAGGAGGCCGACGTGGCGCCGTGCGTAGGGATGCACGACGAGCTCGGACTTCTCGCGCCGGATCGCGCCAATTCCTGCGTAGAGCATCAGCACGACGCAGAGACCCAGCACCGCGAGCAACACCGCGAAGCCATGGGCAACATCCCAGAGCGGAAGCCGGCTGACGTAGACCCCGACATCTTCGTGCATCAGGGGATCGTGGACGCCGTACGTCACACCCTGCCATGCGAGCGCCACGGGGGCGCGCCACTCGCGCGCACCGGCGCCCGTCACGACGCCGAGCAGGATGCCGGTGACGACCGCGCCAAGGAGAAGCAGGCGGGTCGGAATGGTTTCGCGGAGCTGGAGGTTGCCGACCTGTCGCGCGACCTGCACCGAGGCGATGGCACGAGCCACCACGACGGCCTGGAGCGCGAACCAACAGGCCGCGGTAGTGATGGCGATGCCATCGAGCGCGAGCCCGAGCAATTTCCACCGGGTGACGGCGCTCACCGCCGCCGGCGAGATGGTCGCCGCCCACCACCGTTCGGCGAGAAAGTTTGCGGTCCAGCGTCCCACGAAGAGCGCCGCCACCAGCAGCGCGACTGCCGTCGCGAGCCGGCGCGCCCGGCGTGTCATCGGCTCAGACCCGAACGCCGTGCTCGCCGAGCCAGCCCATGAATTCGGCCTGGTAGCGGTCACGACCCTCGGGAGTTGTCGCCTCGAAGCGCAGGACCAGCACGGGCTGCGTGTTGGAGGCCCGGAGCAGGCCCCAGCCATCGGGATAGGTGACGCGCACGCCGTCGATGGTGACGACCGGGTAGCGTGCCGAGAAATGTGCCGCGGCCGCGGCGACGATGTCGAACTTGGTGGCCTCGTCGCACTCCACGCGAATTTCCGGCGTCGCGTACGTCACGGGAAGATCGGCGAGGAGGCGCGCCAAGCCGCCCCCCGCCTTCGATACGATCTCGAGCAAGCGCGCCGCCGCGAACAGCGCGTCGTCGAAGCCGAACCAGTCGCCCCCGAAGAACATGTGTCCGCTCATCTCTCCGGCAAGCGGCGCATGCTGTTCCTTCATCTTCGCCTTGATCAGTGAATGCCCGGTCTTCCAGATGACCGGCTTGGCACCGGCCGCCGTCAGCGCCTTGGGAAGCGTTTCCGAGCACTTCACGTCGAAGATCACCGCCGCGCCGGCTCCGAAGCGCCGCACCGCGTCCCCGCCGTAGAGCACCAGCAGCTGATCACCCCAGATCGGGGTGGCATGTTCATCCACCGCCCCGATGCGATCGCCGTCCCCGTCGAAGGCGATGCCGAGTTCGGCGCCGTGTTTCGTGACCGCGTGTTGCAGATCGACGAGGTTCGCGAGGACCGTCGGATCGGGATGATGATTGGGGAAGGTGCCATCGCTGTCGGCAAAGAGCGGAATCACCTCGGCGCCCAGGTCGCGCAACGTTTCGATCGCGATCAGCGAGGAGACACCATTGCCGCAGTCCACCACGACCTTCACCGAACGGGCGAGCTGATGGCGCTCGATGATGGCCTGACTGTAGCGGCGGAGGATGGTGTCGTCGCTGGTTTCGTGCCCGTCGCCGACCGCATAAGCCTCGTCGGCGATCATCTGGTGCAGCCGCTGGATATCGGCACCGTGCAGCGAATCGCCGCCGGCGCCCATCTTGAAGCCGTTGAACTCCGGCGGGTTGTGCGAGCCGGTGATCTGGATACCGCCATCGACGCCGAGCGCGACTACCGCATAGTAGAGGGCGGGCGTGGGGACCATGCCGACATCGATGGCCGTGCCGCCGGTGGCCATGATGCCGCGGCGAATGCCCGCTGCCAGCGCGTCCCCCGAGGGGCGATTGTCCCGCCCGACGGCCAGGGTCGGGGCATGACCCACGCGCTCGCGCGCGACGGTGGCATACGCCTTCCCGAGCTGTTCGGCGAATTCCGGCGTCAGCTCGCGGCCGACGATGCCGCGCACATCGTATTCACGAAAGATCGACTTCGGCGTCTCCATGGTCGATCCTGATCAGCGGGCCGATGTCGGTATGGAGGAGTGCCGGAGCTGCACCGCCTTTTGGGTCGCGAAGTTCAGCACCGGGTTCGGCCACACACCGAAAAGGAGGATTGCGAAGACACAGAGCGCGACCGCGATCTTGGCCGGCACCGGAAATCGGATGGTGGTGTGCGCCGACCGAGTGCGGGTCGGTTTCAGTGTCATGGCCAGCACCACCGGGAGATAGTACCCGATCGAGATACCGCTGCCGATCATCGCCACGAGGGGCAGCACCCATTGCCCCTGACCAAGAGCCGAAGAGAGGAGGAACCACTTGCTGATGAACCCGAAGGTGCCCGGGAAGCCCAGCAAGGAGAGCATGCAGATGCTCAGGCCAATGGAGGCAAAGGGCCGCACCGCGAAGAGTCCTTCCAGATCGGTCAACAGCACCGTCCGTGCGCCCGCTCGTTCGATCGAGGCGAGGATGGCGAAGGCGGCAACGATGGTGATGCTGTACGCCAGCAGGTAAACCAGCACCGCGGCCGTTCCGTCGTCGGAGTGGGCCCAGAGCGCCATCAACAGGTATCCTGCGTGCGCGATCGCACTGTAGGCGAGCATCCGCTTCATCGATTGCTGGGCCAACGCGGTGAGATTGCCGAGCAGGATGGTGGCGATTGCGAGGCCGAAAATCACCGGTCGCCACAGCGTGACGTAGGCGGGATAGACCTCAGCCAGCACACGCGTGAGCGCCAGGAACGCGGCGGCCTTCACCCCACTGGCCATGAACGCCGTGATCGGTGTGGGGGCGCCCTCGTAGACATCGGGGGCCCAGGCGTGGAAGGGCACGGCGGCGATCTTGAAGCCGAAGCCCACCAACACCAGCCCCATGCCCAACTTCGCCATCAGGGTCGGCGGCATGGACGCGAGCTGGCCACCGACCAGCGCGAAGATGAACTGCCCCGTGGCACCATAGGTCAAGGCGATGCCGTAGAGCAGGAAACCCGAGGCGAAGGCCCCGATCAGGAAATACTTCAGGGCGGCTTCGGCCGAAGCGCGGCGGGTCCGGTCATACCCTGTCAGGACGTAGATCGAGATCGACATCACCTCGAGGCCCAGGAAGAGCGTGATCAAGTCGGCGGCACCGGCGAGCAACATCATGCCAATGGTGGCCAGCATGACCAGGACGTAGTACTCCGGCGCGAGAATACCCTGTCGTTCCAGCCAGCGAAGCGAGACGATCGCGACGGCACCACCGATCCAGAGCAGGAGCATGTCACTGGCGTAGCGGAACCCGTCGAGCGCGATCGTGAGCGAGATCCCTTCGGTGTGTGCCCCACTGAGGGCGAGCCACGCGGTAGCTCCCGCCGCAAGGGCATAGCCGAGGATCGACAGCTTCCCCACCAGGCGGGTGTCTGCCGCAGTCGTGTGCCGCCAGGCGATCAGCAGCAACATCACCAGGGCCCAGAACGTCAGCATCAGTTCCGGCAGGAGCGCGAGCACTGCGCCCGAAGGCGTACTGAGATCGATCAGCATCAGGGCAGGACTCCAGGGGCAGTCCGAACGCCGGCAATCGGTGGCAGCGCCGGCGAAACCATCTCGACATAGCGCCTGGCCGCGCTCTCGGTGCGACGGAGGATCGGGCCCGGGTAGAGCCCCATCCAGAACATCGCCACGATCAGCGGCACGAGCACGGCCAGTTCGCGGAGGCTCAGATCGCCAATCGCTTCGTTGAGGGGATTGGTGAAGCGGTTGAAGAAGACGCGCTGTGTCGCCCAAAGCATGTAGCAGGCTGAGAAGATCACCACGGTCGCGGCGATCGCCACGAGCCACGGATACCGGCTGAACGAACCGATCAGCACCAGGAACTCACCCACGAAGCCGTTCAGCCCGGGCAGGCCGATCGAAGCAAAGGTGGTGATGGTGAAGGCCGTGGCGAGCATCGGGGCCACCCGAGCGAGGCCGCCGAAGTCCGCGATCTTCCGCGTGTGTCGTCGCTCATACAGCATGCCGATCATGAAGAAGAGTGCACCGGTTGACAGGCCGTGGGAAATCATCACAATGATGGCACCCTGGACGCTCTCGACGGTGCTTCCCCAGATGCCAAGCACGACGAAACCGAGGTGGCTGACCGAGCTGTACGCGACCAGGCGCTTCAGGTCCGGTTGGACCATGGCCACCAAGGCGGCGTAGACGATGCCGATGACGGCCAACGCGACCATCACATAACCGGTCTGCCGGGAGAGCGCGAACACCGGGAAAAACGGGATCGCGAAGCGCAGGAAGCCGTAGGTTCCCATCTTCAGCAGGATGACCGCGAGGTCGACGGAACCTGCCGTCGGTGCCTCGGTGTGTGCGTCAGGAAGCCAGGTGTGGAACGGGAAGAGTGGCACCTTCACGGCAAAGGCGAGCGCGAAGGCCGCGAACAGCCACGGCCCGTAGGGCTGCATCACCTGCGCGTTGGCGAGCAGATGCGAGTAGGCGAAGGAGTATTCTCCCGTGGCCTTCCCCACGACCCACACCATCCAGATGATCGAGATCAGCATCAGGAGGGAGCCGACGAAGGTGTAGATCACGAATTTCGTGGCCGCATAGTGCCGGTTGCTGCTCCCCCATGTGCCGATCACGAAGTACATCGGGATCAGCAGCAGTTCCCAGAACATGTAAAAAAGGAAGAGGTCGAGCGACACGAAGACGCCGAGCATGCCCACGTTGAGGGCGAGGACGAGCGTGTAGAATCCGCGCTGTTTCTGGTCGATGCCACGCCAGCTTCCCCAGACCACCAACGGCATCATGACGACGGAAAGCAGCACCAGCATCACGGAAATGCCGTCGATCCCCACCCGGTAGCCAATTCCCGCCACGCTGATCCACGGGACATCGGTGACAAACTGGAGCCCGGAGTTGGCCGGGTCGAACGCCCACCAGAGGCCGAGGCCAAGCACCAGTTCCGCCATGGAAACGACGAGGGCCACCCACCGGGCTCCCCGCGCTGGCAGCAGCAGCACCACCGGGATGCCGAGGAGCGGCAGGACCAGAAGCACGTGGATGATCCAGTGCGAATACCCGAGGCTGTCGAGGAAGGCGTTCATCAGCTACCTCAAGAGCGTGCGGAGGATCAACACGGCACCCGCAGCGAACATGACCACATAGAAGGCGACCTGTCCGTTCTGAAGGCGTGAACCCAGCCAGCCCAACGCCCCGGCCGTCCGGGCTGTGCCTCCCACGGCCATCCGATCAATCAGGAACTGGTCGAAGAACTGGGAGAGCACCCGATCCGAAAGCCAGACGATGGGGCGGACGACGATTCGGTCATAGATTTCATCGACGTAATATTTCCGCATGAGCACGAGCGCGAAGCCATGCTGCGGTGGCGCCGCCTCCGGCGTTGTGATGCGGCTGGCCAGCGTCACCCGGAGCCCCAGCGTCAGGCCGGCGATCGCCACCCCGATCGCCCCGAGCACCAGCCACATCTCGGTCGAGCCATGGGGCATCTCCAACGCGGGCATCAGCGCACGCGCCGGCGCCGTCACGGGCTCGAGCCAGTGTTCGAGCCCTTGGGCATGTCCGGCGCCCAGGAACTCCGGCAGGTTCAGTGCGCCACCGACCAAGCTCAGCACACCAAGCACGGCATGGGGGCCTGTCAGCAGCCAAGGCGCCTCGTGCAGGTGCGGTTCCGCCGCCGCCCCCCCCCGGAAGGAACCGAGAAAGGTCATCGCCATGAGGCGGGCCATGTAGTAGGCAGTCATGAAGGCCGCGGCCACTCCGAGCACCCAGCAGGCAAGGTAGATCGGATCACTCTGGCCCCGCGCGAATGCCGCGGAGAGAATCTCGTCCTTGGAGAAGAAGCCCGAGAACGGCGGAACTCCAGCGATCGCAAACGTCGCGATCAGCATCAGCGCGAAGGTCCAGGGCATCGCCTTGCGCAAACCGCCCATGTTGCGCATGTCCTGCGCATCGCCGTTGGCATGGCTGTGATGGTAGGCATGGTGCATGGCGTGGATCACGCTGCCGGCGCCGAGGAAGAGCAGCGCCTTGAAGAAGGCATGGGTCACCAGATGAAAGATCCCGGTGGCAAATGCGCCCGTCCCGACTCCCAGGAACATGTAGCCAAGCTGCGATATGGTGGAGTACGCGAGCACCTTCTTGATGTCATACTGCTTCAGCCCGATCGTCGCCGCGAAGAACGCGGTCAGCGCCCCCACGAGCGCCACCACTTCGAGCGTCACGGGGGCGAGCGCGAACAGCACCCCGGTCCGCACCACCAGAAAGACGCCGGCGGTGACCATGGTGGCGGCGTGGATCAGCGCGGAGACCGGTGTCGGGCCAGCCATGGCATCGGGCAACCAGACGAAGAGCGGAATCTGCGCCGACTTGCCGGTGCAGCCGAGGAAGAGCAGCAGGGTGATCCCAACCGCGAGACCGCTGCCCGACGTAATCACGCCCGGCGCGCGCTGGGCGATTTCGGCGAAGTCCAGCGTGCCGAGATTGACCCAGATCAGGAACATCGCCATGAGGACGCCGAAGTCGCCGATCCGGTTGGCGATGAAGGCCTTCTTCCCAGCGTCACTGTTGGCATCCACCTCGAACCAGAACCCGATCAACAGATAGGAGCAGAGTCCGACGCCCTCCCACCCGATATAGCTCACTGGGAGCGAAGCCCCCAGAACCAGCAGGAGCATGCACCCCACGAAGAGATTCAGGTAGGCAAAATACCGAGCGAAGCCAGCGTCGCTCTTCATGTAACCAACCGAGTACAGATGGATCAGCCCGCCGACGCCAGTGATGACCAGGAGCAGGACGGCGGAGAGGCGATCCACCCGGAATGCCAGGTCGATCGAGAGCCGATCGGTGACCGGCATCCAGTGCCAGAGCAGGACATTGACGGCCTCCTCGGTCTGCCGCACCTCAAGGAAGGTGCCCACGGCAACGACGAAGCTGCCGATCAGCACCCCCACGCCAATGACGGAGGCGAGCCCCTTGGCCCCCGGTCGGCGGAAGGCGAGCCAGCCGTTGGCCAACGCGCCCAGAAACGGCAGCAGGACGGCGACCCAGACGTAGTGCGTCACCGGTCAGCCCTTGAGCAGGTTGATCTGCGTAAGATCGACCGACTGCGTATGTCGGTAGATCGCGAGGATGATTGCCAGTCCCACAGCGGCCTCCGCGGCCGCGACAGTCATCACGAAGAACACCATGATCTGCCCGCTGAACCCGTGCAACTGGGCGAGGGCGATGAAGGTCAGGTTGACGGCGTTGAGCATCAGCTCAACGCACATGAACACCACGATCGCGTTTCGCCGGATGAGCACCCCGGCCACCCCAAGGGCGAAGAGCACGGCGGACAATGCGAGGGAGGGTCCAAGGAGCATCAGAGCTTCCTCTTGGCCAGGACGACGGCCCCGATGATGGCGGCCAGCAGGAGGATCGAGGTCACTTCGAAGGGCACCAGATAGTTCCGGAACAGCGGCTCGGCGATCGCGCCGACGACCCCCTGGTTCCGGGCGGCCATGTCGGCCAGCGTTCCCTCGGGAAAGATCAGTGCGGGATCCAGAGGTCCGGACAGTCCGCTCACCTCTTGTCCAAGTCGCTCCGGGGTGTAGTTCCGGAGGGCCACCAAGCTCGCGCCCAGCACGGTCGTGAGTGCCGCGCCGAAGAGCCAGATCGGCCAACGCCGCCAGACGGACGGGATGATTTCAAGATTGAGGAGCATGATGACGAAGAGGAACAGCACCATCACCGCGCCGGCATAGACCAATATTTGCACCACCGCGATGAACTCCGCGTGGAGCAGGACAAAGATGCCGGCCAGCGAGAACATCGTCGACACGAGCCAGAGCGCCGAAGCGACGGCATTGGATCGGGTGATGGTGAGCACCGCGGAGATCACCGCCCAGGCCGCGAAGATCCAGAAGACGATCATCAAGGCATTCATGGGTCACTCGCCCCGGGGATCGGTGGGATCCCAGAGCGTGGAGACCGGATGACTCTGGGCGTTCAGCCGCTCGAGATCATACACGAACCGGTCCCGGGAGTATTCCGAATTCTCGTAGTGCACCCCGACATGAATGGCCTCCTCGGGGCAGACCTCCTGACAGTAGCCACAGAAGATGCAGCGGAACTCGTCGATTTCGTAGATGAGCGGATAGCGGTTCCCCGCTTCATCCTCGCCCGGCACCAACTTGATGCAGTTGGCCGGGCAAATCTGCGGACAGAGGCCGCAGGCGACGCACTTGGAGCGGCCCTGTTCGTCGGTGAGCATCCGATGCGTGCCGCGCCAGCGGGTGGCGATCTTCCAGTCATCCGTCGAGTGCTGCTCCGGATATTGCATGGTGACCCGCGGCTGCAGCATGTGCTTGAAGGTGAGCGCCATCCCCTTCAGGGTCGCCCGGATGTAGGAGACCTGTTCGGTCGGACGGTGCATCACCTTGACGCCGATAGCCATCAGCCCTCCACTCGTACAGGTGCCACGGCACCGCCGCGGCGTCGACTCGATCCACTGACAATGCGTCCGCTGTCCAGCAAGAAGAACACGCCGTAGCCGAGGACCAGGTTGAGCCCGAGGAGCACGAGGCTCCGCATCTTCGGTCCCATCACGCCCGCGGCATCAAGCCCCTGGATCGCCCCGGCGATCACGATGACGTACACCAGGGATAGCGGCAGCAGCACCTTCCACCCGAGGGACATCAGTTGGTCGTAGCGGAAGCGTGGCAGCGTCCAGCGAATCCACATCACGAAGAAGATCCAGAAGAACATCTTCGCAAAGAAGAACCCGAAAGTCACCAGGACCTGAAGCAGCCCACCCCGCAGGTCCCAATCCGTGAACGGAATGTCCCAGCCGCCGAAGTACAGTGTGGCGACCATGGCAGCGACCGTCACGATGTGGGCGTATTCGGCGATCATGAAGAGCGAGAACTTCATCGCGCTGTATTCGGAGTGGTATCCGGCAACCAGTTCCGACTCGGCCTCGGGGAGGTCGAACGGGAGACGGTTGGTCTCCGCGAAGCCCGACACCAGGAAGACAAAGAACGAGATGAAGAGCGGACCGATGAACCAGGTGCCAGTCTGCTGCTGCCGGATGATCTCGGGGAATGTCACGTTGCCCGTCATCAGGAGGATCGGCACGAGCGACAACCCCATCGCCACTTCGTAGGAGATCATCTGGGCGCACGCCCGCAACCCGCCGAGCAGCGAATACTTGCTGTTGGAGGACCAGCCGGCGAGCGCGATGCCATACACCCCGATCGAGGAGAAGGCGAGGATGAAGATGAAGCCCACCGGAAGGTCGGCGACCGTCATCGTGACCGGTCCGTCCCAGCGGATCTGGCCGATCAGCGGCAGGACCGTGTCCACGTGGACCACCAGTGGCGCCGCCAGCGGGATCACCGCGATGAGCATCAGCGCCGGAATGAACGAGAGCATGGGGGCGATGAGGAAGATGGGAAGATTCGCCGCCCGTGGACGGGTTTCCTCCTTGATGAAGTTCTTGATGCCGTCGGCCGCGGGCTGCAGGATCCCGAACGGACCCACGCGGTTTGGCCCGGGCCGGTTCTGCATCCACCCAGCCACTTTCCGTTCCATCAATGTGAGCAGCGCGACCCCCACCAGCAGCATGGTGAAGACCACCAACACCTTGACCACGGAGAAGAGCAGGAACGCCTTCGTTTCCGGAGTCATGACGCCACCCCTGCCGTCGCCGTTGCAAGCACCCGGCCCGTCAGTCCGAGATCGCGGTAACTGAGGCCGTCGAACGCGTCGAGCGCGGCGAAGGCCTCAGCTGCCGTCGCCGGCGCGCTCCGTCCCTCGGCGCCCAGCGCCCAGCCCTGTGATGCCACCCACCACGCCGGCCTCGCCATGCCAGGCGCCGAGCGAGCGGGGAGGTAGCGCTGCGCCCGCAGATCACGGTTGACATAGACACCCTGCTCTTCGGCCATGCTGGTGATTGGCAGCACCAGCTGAGCGTCGTGCAACCGCGGGTCGGTGACGGTCGCAAGCTGGATCACCTGCGGAGCGGCCGCCACGAGGGCGGCGTCGGCATCGGTCAGCTCCGCATCGAGCACGATCACGAGCGAGGCGGCAGCCACCTCGCCCATGGCGCTCGACCAGTCGGCGCGATAGCCCAGGAGTCGAGCGCCATGCAGATTGGCGGCACGGTCGGCGCGCAGCGCGAGATTGGGCACGGCGGCCAGCGGCACTTCCTCGCCCTGGGGGACCTGCATCGCCGCGACCACGGAGCGCCCGGCCACGAGCCGCATCGTCCACCCCAGCGACTCGCAGGAGGCACGCCCGCCAGCGAGGACCACCACCGGACCGGCTTCCGCGGCGAGTACCGCGAGTCGGTCGAGGGCGAGATCCCAATCCGTCGCCCGGATCCGGTCGCTGTCGAGGACCAAGGGCGCCTCGACTCGGTCGCCGCGATTCATCCAGCGATAGTCGGCCCGGCCGGTGTCACAGATGAAGTGCCGATTGACCTCGAGGTTGGGCCGCGGACGCAGGCGGACGACCACCTCATCTCGCGTGTCGATCGTCATGTTGCACCCCTGGGTGCACCCCGGACAGATCGACGCCGCCTTGTCGAGGTCCCACACCCGCGCCTTGTGGAGGAAGTCCTTGGAGAGGAGCGACCCCACGGGGCAGAGATCCACCACGTTGCCGGCCCATTCATGATCGAGCCGCTGGGACTGATCGAGGCCGATATAGGCGCGGTCACCCCGCTCGTACACCTCGAGCACCGGCTCCTCGGCCACGCTCCCCATGAAGCGGACGCACCGGGTGCACAAAATGCAGCGGTTGGGCACGTAGAGGATGTCGTGGCCGAAGTCCTCCACCGGATTGTAGCGCTTGGCGAAATCGGTGAAGCGCGTCTTCTGCTGCCCTTCCTGGAACTGGAAATCCTGCAGCTCGCACTCCCCGGACTGGTCGCAGATGGGGCAGTCGAGCGGATGATTGATCAGCAGGAACTCGAGCACCCCGGCGCGAGCCTTTATCGCCTTTTCCGAGTGGACGTGCACGACCTGTCCCTCGGTGACCTGTGTCACACAGGCGGGCAGCAGCTTGGGAGCCTTCTCCACCTCAACCAGGCACATCCGGCAGACCGCCGGCGATGGCAACGAGGGGTGATAGCAGTAGTGCGGCACCACCACGCCGGCGCGTTCAGCCGCCTCGATGACATTGCTGCCCTTGGGCACCTGGACGGTGACGCCATCAATGGTGACTGAGACCATCTCCACCGTCATCGCCTCACACTCCCGCGGTCACGGGCGCCGTCGCGCCCGACAGGTAGGCCTCGAACTCGCCACGGAATTTCTGCAGCCCGCTCACCACCGGTACGGCACAGGAGTCGCTCAGCACGCAGATCGTCTTGCCGGTCATGTTGTCGGCGAGGCTGAGCAGCAGATCCAAATCGGTCGGCTTCCCTTCCCCAGCGAGGATCCGCTCCAGAATCTTCGTTGTCCAGGCGGTCCCTTCACGGCAGTTGGTGCACTGGGCGCAGCTCTCGTCGGCATAGAAGCGGGCCAGCCGCATCACCTGGTAGACCATGTCGGTGGTGTCGTCCATGACGATCATGCCACCCGAGCCCAACATCGAACCGTGTGCGACGATGCCCTCATAGTCCATGGGGCAGTCCTCGATGTCCGCGGCGTTCATGATCGGCACCGACGAGCCGCCGGGAATGACCGCCTTCAGCGTGCGACCCGGCAACATCCCGCCGCACATGTCGTAGATGAGTTCCCGCATGGGGAGCCCCATCGTGATCTCGTAGGTCCCTGGCCGCTGGACGTGCCCGCAGACCGAAAAGAGCTTGCTGCCAGTGCTCTTGGGGCTCGAGAGCGACAACCCGGCGTACCACGCCGAGCCACGGGTGAGGATGACGGGCACCGCGGCGAGCGTCTCGACATTGTTGATCGTGGTCGGCATTCCGAAGAGTCCTGCGACCGCAGGGAACGGCGGCTTGACGCGTGGGTTGCCTCGCCGTCCCTCGATCGAGTTCATCAACGCGGTCTCTTCGCCGCAGATGTATGCGCCAGCTCCACGGTGTACCACGATGTCGATCCGGCGTCCCGAACCGAAGGCATTCTCTCCCAGGGCACCCTTGGCGTATGCCTCGGCGACCGCAGCAACGAGAATGTGCCACGGCTCGGTGAACTCGCCCCGGATGTAGATGTAGCACGTCTCGGCCCGGATCCCGAGGCAGCCGATGGCACAGCCCTCGATGAGGGCGTGCGGCGTCCAGCGGATGATCTCGCGATCCTTGAAGGTGCCGGGTTCCGATTCGTCAGCATTGCAGCAGAGGTAGTGCGGTTTGCCATCGTCCTTCGGCATGAACGACCACTTCATCCCGGTCGGGAAGCCGGCGCCGCCTCGGCCACGGAGTCCGGACGCCTTGACCTCCGCGACGATCTCCTCGGGCGTCATGGCCAGGGCCTTCTTCAACGCCTCATAGCCCCCGCGCGCCACCCAGCCGTCGAAGGTGCGCGCCTCGACTTCGCCGAAGTGCTTCGAGAGGACCGGCGTTTCCTTCGGATGACTCGGATACGGATAGCCCATCAGGGATACCGGGCGAGGATGGTCGGCACGTTCTCGGGGGTGACGGATTCGACGGTGTCGTCATCCACCAGGATCGGGGTCGCGAAGCCGCACGCACCGAGACATTCCACCTCGACCACCGTGAAGCGGCCGTCAGGGCTGGTCGCGCCCAGTTCGCCGCATCCCGTGTGTCGCAGCAGCGACTTCACCACATCCTCCGCACCGCAGATGTTGCACGGCGACGTCGTGCAGACCTGGATGAAGTGCCGTCCGACCGGATGCGTGTGGTACATGGTGTAGAAGGAGACCACGCCGCGCACATAGGCGGGCGTCAGGCCCAGCTTCTCGCCAACCTCGATCACGCCGCCTTCCGAGACCCAGCCTCGGGCTTCCTGCACCATCCAGAGGGCCGGCAGCAGCAGGGCCATCTTGGTGGGATACTTGGGGTACAGCGCCTCCAGTTTGGCGAGCGTGTCGCCGACGAAGACGGGGTCGTGCACGGTCTCGGCATGGCTGCTCACCGGTCGATCTCTCCCATCACGATGTCCACGCTCGCATTGATCGCAATCACGTCGGAAAGCAGCGCCCCTTCGCACATCTTCGGAAGCGCCGCCAGGTTGAGGAAGGAGGGCGGCCGGATCCGCCAGCGGGCCGGCTTCGCCGTGCCATCAGAGACGAGGTAGTAGCCCAGTTCACCCTTGGGATTCTCGACGCCATAGTACACCTCACCTGCCGGCGGGCAGATCCCTACCATCACCTGCTTGAAGTGATGGATCATCGACTCCATGTCGCTCATCGTGTCGGACTTCCGCGGCAGCGAAATCCGCGGATCGGCGACATCCACCGGACCGGGCTTCAGTCGCGCCAAGGCCTGTTCCAGGATGCGCACCGACTGCACCATCTCCTCCATGCGGACCCGATAGCGATCATAGACGTCGCCATGTTCGCCGATCGGGACGTCGAAATCGAATTCGTCATAGCCAAGGTACGGGCGATCCTTCCGCACGTCATAGTCCACGCCGCTCGCGCGCAGCATCGGCCCCGAGAGGGAGTAGTTGATCGCCTCGTCGGCCGTCATCACGCCGACACCCTGGGTTCGCCCGCACCAGATCGCGTTGCGCGTGAACATGGTGTCGACTTCGCGGAGCGTCTTGGGAAAGTCTGCCACGAAGGCGCGGAGTCCGTCCTCCCACCCAACCGGCACGTCGGCGAGCATCCCGCCGACCCGGGCGACGGAGGTCGTCAGGCGCGCTCCGGTCCACGACTCCTGGAGATTGTAGATCCGTTCGCGCTGCTCGAACATCCACAGGAACGGCGTGAACGCACCGAGATCGATACCGGTCGTGCCGGCCCAGACCAGGTGCGAGATGATCCGGCTCATCTCACAGGCGATCACCCGCAGCAACCGACACCGCTCGGTGATCTCCAGATCGAGCAGCGCCTCGACAGCGAGCGCGAAGGCGATGTTGTTCGCCATCGGGGAGAGGTAGTCGGTCCGGTCGGTGAGCGGGATGATCTGGTTGTAGAACCGGTACTCGCCGAGCTTCTCGAAGCCCGAATGCAGGTAGCCAATGTGCGGGATCACCCGGCGCACGCTTTCGCCCTCGAGCTCGACCACCAAGCGGAGCACACCATGGGTGGCCGGGTGCTGCGGACCGATGTTCACCAGCATGTGCTCGGCCCCGAAGTCCTCATCGATCGACTCGCTCGGACGACGCTTCAGGCCGAGCGGAACGTTCCGCACCTGACCGTTGGCGTCGACCATCGGCGTCGACAGTTCGAGTTCAATGGTGCGCGGACTCATTCGATCGGCCCTCGTGACCGCACGGCGAGCCGGTCCACCATCTCCTTGGGCAGTTCGCGATACGCTTCGCTGATGGAGAGTTCCTCGAGCGAATAGTGCGCCTCTGGATTCGCGGCCAGCGCCTGCCGCGTCTGCTCGGCCCGCGACCAGCGGCCACGCAAGGGAAACGACTTCCGGAGCGGATGCCCCTCGCCGTAGGTCTCCCACATGAGGATGCGGCGCAGGTCCTGATGGTGCCGGAAGGTCACCCCGAACATGTCCCAAGCCTCCCGCTCCAGCCATTCCGCCCCGGCCCACAGGTCGGTGACCGTCTCCACCTCGAGCGTGTTGTTGGGATCGAACGGGATCTTCACGCGCAGGTCCGTCTTGCGGGCCAGGGCGCGCAACTGGTAGACCACCTCAAGCGGCAACTCGGGATCACGATATTCCACGCAGGTGAGATCCGTCAGGTAGTCGAACCGCTGGGTCGGATCTTGCTGCAACCATTCGAGCACCGCGTGCGCCTGCGCATTGTGGAGATAGATGACGGCCTGACGATTGACCACATGCGCTCGCACGACAGCACCGGGGAATGCGGCCCGCAGTGCGGGGAGCGTCGCCGCCAAACACCGGCTGCCCGCGTCCATCGGCGCGGCCGGCGTCTCAACGTCTGTTGGAACGCTCGTCACTCCGATCTCGTCTGGTGGATGGAGTTGCCGAACGGTTCCGATACTTCGTCAATTGCCTCGGGGCGGCGGAACAGCCCATCGCCTGCGACCAAGTGCTCCACCCGCAGCGTCGGGTCGGCCAGCGATTCACCGCGAATCTTCTTCTGCAGCAGCATGATGCCGTAGAGGAGCCCTTCCGGTCGAGGGGGGCAACCCGGCACGTAGACATCCACCGGAATGATCGTGTCGATCCCTTGCACCATCGCGTAGGTATCGAAGATTCCGCCCGTGGAGGCACAGGCACCCATGGAGATGGCCCACTTGGGCTGGGGCATCTGGTCCCAGATCCGGCGGATCACCGGCGCGAGCTTGAAAGGCAACCGACCCGCACAGATGAGCACGTCTGCCTGCCGCGGCGAGAAGCTCATCCGCTCCATGCCGAAGCGGGCGATGTCGAAGCGGGAGGCGGCGGTCGCCATGAACTCGATGGCGCAGCACGCCGTGCCGAACGGCATCGGCCAGAGCGAGTTGGAGCGGGCCCAGTTTGCCAGGAAATCGAGACGGGTGGTCATCCAGTTCGGCGACATCTGGTCGAGCTCACTGCCCGTGGGTTCATCGGGCAGGGAAGTGATCAATCCCATTGCAGCGCCCCGCGCTTCCAGAGGTAGACATAGCCGACACCCAGGACCACCATGAAGGTCAGCATTTCGAGGAAGAGGGTGCCGCCCAGCTCACGGAGTTGGTGGAACGCGACCGCCCACGGCAGCATGAACACCGTCTCGATGTCGAAGATGATGAACAGCATCGCGACCAGGTAGAACTTGACCGAGAACCGCTCCCGCGCGTCACCAATGACCGGCATCCCGGATTCATAGGCGGCCAGCTTGACCGCGGTCGGACGGTAGTTGGAGAGAAGGGTGGAGGCAGCCACGATGAGCAACGCGTTGGCCACCACGAAGACCAGCAGGATGAGAATCGGAATGTAGGGCTGTAGCACGCGTCGCCCCGCTTCGTGAAAGATTTCACAACCCGTGAAAGCTATCGGTGCTGGGTGGTGATTTCAACCGGCCAGCCAGAACCGGGACGCCGGGCCGGGACGACCTCCCGACCGGTTGCCGGCGGATGCGTCTCCGGCCAGTGACCGGTATATTCCCGCCCGGCCGACCGGCCGCCTCACCATCACCCTCCAGGCAGGAACGCGATGTCCATCAAATCGGATCGCTGGATTCGTCGCATGGCCCGGGACCACGGCATGATCGAGCCCTTCGTCGACGGCCAGGTTCGCGCCGGGGCCATCTCCTACGGGGTCTCCTCCTACGGCTACGACATGCGGGTGGCCGACGAGTTCCGGATCTTCACCAATGTCCTCTCAGCAATCGTCGATCCCAAGCATTTCGACGAGAAAAGCTTCGTGGAATGGCAGGGTGAAGTCTGCGTCGTCCCACCCAACTCCTTCGCCCTGGCCCGCTCGGTGGAGTACTTCCGCATCCCGCGGGATGTCCTGACCATCTGTGTGGGCAAGTCAACCTATGCCCGGTGCGGTATCATCACCAACGTGACGCCGTTCGAGCCGGAGTGGGAGGGGCATGTCACCCTGGAGATCAGCAACACCACCCCCCTGCCGGCGCGAATCTATGCCAATGAAGGCATCTGCCAGGTCCTCTTCTTCGAGGCAGATGCCGACGACGTCTGCGAGACCAGCTATGCCGACAAGAAGGGGAAGTATCAGGCCCAGCGAGGCGTGACCCTCCCCAGATTGTAGCCGCTATCCCTCCGCGCGCCGCCCTGGCTTCCGGAGGGCGGTGCTTGCCGCATCGACTGCTGCCGTGGCGGCCTGAATGCGTGACGTCAAGTCAACGAGCTCCGCCCGCGCCCTTGCGAGATCATGATCCCGCAGCGCTTCCACCACCCCCGGTAGCGGAATATTGGCATAGCCATTGTCGCGGTCCGACGCGAAGATCAGGTTGCGCATGCGCGGCCTCCCCACCAACCCGGTCGGTCGGGTCAGTTTCTGCTCCACGCTCCGCAGCGCGGCGTTGGCCTGAAGGAAGTGCTGGTTGACCCCCGGGCTCTCCGCCTTCGCCACGCCCAAGACCGAGTCGCGCAGCGCCTCAAAGCGCTTCCCTGCCGTTTCCATGCCCTGCGTCGCTTCCCGGAGGCCGGAAAGTTCGGCACTCAGCGCAACATCATCCGGTGCCTTCACCGCACGTCCCACCAGCTGGCCGAGGTAGGCACCCAGCGCCGAGTAGGAGTAGGGAAGAATCTGGGCGTTGGCGAGGCGTGCCACCAGCACCGCATCGAGCCGCCCCGCCGCCGCGTGGCTCAGGTAGCCGGGATCGCCGAACCGCTCCATCGCCGTGTACGTGTCATAGGCGGAGTGGTACCACCCCGACGAGCCGCCAAATCCAAACTCGATCGACGGGATGCCGAGGTAGTTGTAGAAGCCGGCGAAATCGGAGCCACCTCCCAGGTCGCCCATGGTCGGCTCACCGCCGCGATTCGCGCCGCCACGTCCACCGCCACCGCCACCTCGCGCCCAGGCTGTGTAGATGCTGACCGTATCACCGGGTTGCATGACCGACTTGGTCGCCTCGCGGACGAACGTCTGCAGCGATGCCGTGCCGCCCGCACCAAAGCGACGACCTGCTGCCGATTCATCCTGGTTGAGATAGGCGACCATCCGACGGCGGAGCGAGTCCTGCATCAGTTCCACCCACTCGGTGGACCCCACCAGCCCCCATTCCTCCGCGTCCCAAGTGGCGAAGACAATGGTCCGCTTGGGGCGAACGCCTGCCTTGGCCGCGGCGGCCCATGCCCTGGCGGCCTCAAGAATGCTGACCACCCCCGACACGTTGTCATCGGCACCCGGTCCCCAGGCGTCACGGTGCCCGCCAACGATCACCATCTCGTTCGGATACTCTGTCCCGCGGAGTGTCCCGAAGGTGTCGTAGATCAGCTTGTACGCCTTCTCGCCGCGCTCGGCATAGACAGCCACCCGGGCCTGCACCGTCGCGTCGCCGAGGTGGTAGTCAAACTTCATCCCGCCCTGCCAGCCATTCGGCACCGGCGTGCCGCCCATCTCCTTCATCAGCAACTCGGCG
Source organism: Gemmatimonadales bacterium (assembly GCA_038205305.1). Taxonomy (GTDB): domain Bacteria; phylum Gemmatimonadota; class Gemmatimonadetes; order Gemmatimonadales; family GWC2-71-9; genus Palsa-1233. The sequence continues at coordinate 7,936 of JBBRBZ010000027.1, read as the reverse complement.
TTGCCATAGCCGATCGGGACGACCGGGATCTTGGCGATGTCGAGCGAATCCTCGGGCAACCGCCTCGCAGTCAACGTGGAGGGCCAGCCGGGAGTGGTCGGGTCACCATCACCATTGAAGATCGAGCCGCGCTGCACTTCCTGCGCGTTCCGCATCGGACCGTCCGGGTAGACTGCCCCGCGCCCGAAACCATCATCCGCCGGATCGGAGAAGATCAGCAGACCCACGGCACCGTGGCTCTCCGCTTCCCGCGCCTTGATGCCGCGGAACGATCGCCCGTATCGGACGATCGCGATCTTGCCCTTCACCGAGGTGCCCTGCGCTTCCAGCGTGGCATAGTCGGTGGGGAGGCCATAGTTGACGTAGACCAGCGGTGCGGTGACGTCACCGCGCCCGGAGGTGCCATTCATGGCAGGCCACGGCGTCGAGTCGGTGGTCGGATCGCCAGGGACCGGCGGCTCATTCAGCGAGAGCCGAAACCGCGTGGGTGTGATCCGTTCGACGATGGTCGAGTCATGGTATGGAAGGAAGACCTTGAACGCCACACGCGAGGTGTCGAGCCCCCACGAGGCCATCTGCTTGAGGACATAGTCTGCGGTCACCTTCTGGGCCGGGGAGCCGGCGACATGGGGCCGTGCCGCGAGCGTCCGCGTGTGGCGCTGCGCACTGGCACCATCGGGTACGGCCTGCAGTCGGGCCTCGAGCGCCGCTTCCTTCACCGCGGCGGCCGGGGAGAAGCCAGTGATGCCCTGGGCGTTCACAGCACCGATGGGAATCAGGCAGGCACAGAGGACAATGAAGGCAGTACACCGCATTGCGGAACGCTCACTGCTGGAGAAGGAAGGAATCGCGGGTGGCAACCGACTCATGGGACGATGCCGGTGATGTCGAAGATCATCATCGAAGGATTGCTGGGGTCGTGCGCTGCAAAAACATAGGTATGTCCGTTGACCACCGCGACCTCACCCGTGTGCAGCCCCTCGGCCACCAAGTAGCTCGACACCAGCGTCGGTGACCGCGGGTTGGATCGCTCGAAGATGTACAGACCGTTGCCCGCTCCGCCCTCTGCGGTGGCGACGAGCAGCTTGCCGTCAGGCGAGATCGCCACATCACTGACCGTGGTGATGTTGGGAATCAGCAACGAATCCACCAACGTCGGCACACCGGTTGAGGGGTTCAGGGTCCAGATCTTGATGGCGTTGCCTCGGACACCAGAGCGCGTTCCCCACGTGCCGGTATACGCGAAGCCAGCGTTGACAGCGAGATCCGAACCGTAGCGTTCCTCCACGTTGCTGCCGCCGCCCTTGATCGCAAGCGTTGTCGGGTCGAGCGCCCAGAAGCCGCTCACCATGTCGATGGCATAGAGCGTCCCGTTGCTGAGGGTCACGCCCCACACATACGTGCGGCCCGTGCCGCCGGGAAGGTTCTGGGCAATGATGCGGTTCGACATGTCGCCCGCGAGCGTGCCCGACACATCCACCGCGATCACGCCACCGTTGTAGTAGGCCGCGTACAGGAGCTGGTGCGCCTCGTCCATCCAGAAGTTATGGGTGCCCGCCCCGGCGACGTGGATGAAGCCGACCTCGACCGGTGCCGCGAGGTTGGAGACATCAACGATATGAATGTCTCCCGAGGAGGCCGATGGCACGGAGCCGAAGCCCTCCTGGCCGACGAAGAGATACTTCTTCTGCCCGTTCGTCGGGTTCTGGAACCACCAGGCGTTGTGGGCCGAGACGCCGCCGGGGACGCCGTTGACGGCCGTGATGATCGACGAGAGCAGCTTCGGGTTGCTGGGGCTCCCGCCCGCCACGCCATTGCCCACATCATAGATCCGGATCCCCGCATTCCATGCACAGACGAAGGCGATCCCGTCACGAACGAAGGTGTCATGGTGATACGTCGCCCCGGTGGGCATCGGCGTCACTGAGACGAGCGCAATGGAGCCGCCCGTTGCGGTCGCGGTGAACGTCGCAGCGGTCGCTCCGCTCACCGAGGCAGTGATCGTCTGACTCCCGAGAAAGGGCCCCAGCGTGTAGCGGGTCACCGCGAGGCCGTTGGCGTCGGTGATCGCGGTGGTCGGCGCGAGGCTGCCCCCGCCGAAGACCACTCCCCAGGTCACGCTCTTCCCGGCAACCGGTGCGCCCACTTGATCGACCAGCTTCACCACGAAATCGGCGCCCAGCACCGTGTTTCGTGTGGCGGTCTGGGAATTTCCCGAGGCGACGCTGAGCGTCAGCGTGTGCTCGGACGGGGTCGTGCCAGCGGAGGAACAACCGGAGAGTGCAACGGCCAGAAAGAGGCCGACGAGTGTGCCATGGCGCATGAGACTTTCCCTTGGTTGGAGCGGACAACGGCCCTAATGGTCGTGCATCATGTCCATCGCTGCCAGTACGCCGTATCGCCCCATCCGGTGACCGCGCATGCCATGATCGAGGACCAGCCCAACCGAGAGCTGCCGGACGGCGTTGCCGCCGTACCAAGCGCGAGGGTCGAAGATGCCGTCGCCGACCTTGGTGACGGTGCCCGCGGTGAACTCGACGAACGGCGTTACCTGAATCGCCCGCTGCGTCTGCAGCAGGTCAGCGGCGAGATGCACCGTGTGCAGCGTCCAGCGTGAAATGCCAATGATGCTGTTGTCGGGCGCGGGCCGCTTGGCGTGAAACGGATCGAAGAGCCTATCCTCCTCGGGACGCTCCGTCCGCTCGAAACGGTACGCGGCCCGCCAGCGATTCCGGCTCACCTGCCCCTCCGCCAGCACGGACGAGAAGCCGAGCTGGCCGTCGAACTCGGACGTCCGGGCCCACTCCGCCATCAGGTACCGCCCGCTCCGCACCGACGGATCATCCCATCGGGCCGAGGCCGAGGTACGGTGCACATCAAGCACTCCGCCGGCGCGCCGTTCCGGCTCATGCACCTTGGCGTACGACGCCTGAAGCTCCAGCGCTGCGACGGGACGGACGGTCATCCGGCCGCTCCAGGAATCGCCGAATCGCCAAGTGCCCTCCGGGGTGCGGATCAACGGCCACTGCGACGGATGTTCGGGCTCGTCCCCGTTGAACAGCGCCCCTTCGACCGTCACCGGGCCCAGATCATACTGCACGATGGCGACGGCTCGCTCGATGATCTGCGACAGATGGTGGTTGACGGGAAAATGTACCATCGGACGGGACATCGGGTCATCGCTGCCATAGGGGACGAATCCCTTCCCGACCACCACACCGAGCCGGCCCGCGCCGTCCAGGTGGCCGAGCAGATCACGAGTGGCGAGCGTCAACTCATGCACGGTGGTGTGGGGATGGCGTCGGTCCACAAACCCCTCACCCCACCCGCCAAGGGCCAGTTCCCCCTCCGGCATCGTCACGCTCTCCAAGTTGAGCGTCGCTGTTGCTTGCAGGCGTCCGTGCATGAGGTCGGCGATGGAGGTGATCACCGGCTGCACAACGTGCACCTCCGTCAGCGGTCCGCCATTTGGCGTGGCATTCACATGATCGCTGACCAGGATCGCCTGGCCCATTGTGCGGAGCTGAAAAGCGGACTGGGCGGGCAGCGCCACCGCGCCCCCGCCCAGAATCCCGATCGCTGCGAAAACCCTCGCGCGGTTCAGGGCTCGCCCCCACTGATCGCCGCCTCGCCGCGGTCGGACAATGTCGCCCGCAGCCAGTCGCGATTGATCCTGGCGATATTCTCCACCGAGATCTCCTTGGGGCAGGCTCGCTCGCACTCGCCGAAGTTGGTGCAGCCACCAAAGCCAGCCTCGTCCATCATCTCCACCATCGCGAGCACCCGACGGTCCCGCTCGGCCTGCCCCTGCGGGAGCCGCGCGAGATGGCTGACCTTGGCCCCCGTGAAGAGAATGGCAGAGGCGTTGGGGCAGGCGGCGACGCACGCCCCGCAGCCGATGCACGCCGCCGCATCCATCGCCAGATCGGCGCTCGGCTTGGGGACGGCGATGTCGTTGCCGTCAGGCGCACTGCCGGTGGGAGCGGTGACGAAGCCGCCGGCAGCAATGATCCGATCCAAGGCCCCTCGGTCGACCACCAGGTCACGTACGACCGGGAAGGCCAACGCACGGAACGGCTCGATGAGGATCGTCTGGCCATCATGGAAGTGGCGCATGTGGAGCTGGCATGTCGTCGTCCCCAGCCGACCACCGTGCGGCATCCCGTCGATCATCAGGGAGCAGGCTCCGCAGATCCCCTCCCGGCAATCGTGATCGAAGGCGATCGGCTCCTTGCCGCTGGTGATCAGCCCTTCATTGACCACATCCAGCATCTCGAGGAACGACATGTGCTCGCTGACGTCGGGCGCGTCGTAGGTCTGGAAGGTCCCCTTCGCCGACGGCCCCGCCTGGCGCCACACCTTGAGAGTCAGGCGCATGGAGAGACGCTCACTTGTAGCTCCGGGTGGCCAATTTCACGAAGTCGAAGTGGAGCGGTTCGACGTTTCGAATGGGCTTCTGGTTCTCGCCGGCGTACTCCCATACCGCGGCATGGGCGAAGTGCTCGTCATCCCGCATTGCCTCGCCGTCGGGGGTCTGGTATTCGGTGCGGAAGTGGCCGCCACACGATTCCTCCCGCACCAGCGCGTCGAGGCACATTACCTCGGCAAACTCCAGGAAGTCGGCCACTCGTCCGGCCTTTTCCAGGGACTGATTCAGCGTTGGCGCCGATCCCGGCACCTTGACGTTCTTCCAGAATTCGGCCCGGATCTCCGGGATCCGGCGCAGCGCCTCTTCCAGCCCGCTCCGGTCCCTGGCCATGCCGCACTTCTCCCACAAGAGATGCCCGAGTTCCTTGTGGAAGGAATCGACGGTGCGGCTGCCATCGATCGCGAGCAAGGCGCCCAGCCGTTGGGTCACCCGCTGCTCAGCCTCGCGGAAGGCGGCGTGCGACGCGTCGACCGCCTCCAGCTTGGTGCCGGCGAGATAGTCACCAATGGTGTATGGCAGAATGAAGTAGCCGTCGGCGAGGCCCTGCATGAGTGCGGAGGCACCGAGTCGATTCGCACCGTGGTCGGAGAAGTTCGCCTCGCCGAGCACGTGCAGTCCGGGCAGATTGCTCATCAAGTTGTAGTCGACCCAGAGTCCGCCCATGGTGTAGTGGACGGCGGGATAGATCCGCATCGGCGTCTGGTACGGATTTTCGCCGGTGATCCGTTCGTACATCTCGAAGAGATTGCCGTAGCGTTCGCGAACCGTCTCTTCGCCGACCCGCTGGATGGCGCTCGCAAAATCGAGGTAGACGCCACGAGCCCCCGGACCGACCCCGCGTCCATCGTCGCACGCCTCCTTGGCCGCGCGCGACGCGATATCCCGCGGGGAGAGGTTACCGAAACTCGGATACTTGCGTTCGAGGTAGTAGTCCCGCTCCGCCTCAGGGATGTCTGCGGGCTTGCGCTGATCGTCATGGGCCTTCGGCACCCACACCCGGCCATCGTTGCGCAACGATTCCGACATCAACGTGAGCTTGGACTGGTAGTCCCCGCTCACGGGAATGCAGGTCGGATGGATCTGCGTGAAGCAGGGATTCGCGAAGCCGGCGCCCTTTTGGTAGGCGCGGAACGCGGCGGTGACGTTGCAGCCCTTGGCGTTGGTCGAGAGGTAGAAAACGTTGCCGTAGCCGCCGGTCGCGAGGACCACGGCGTGACCGGCGAACGACGTGATTTCACCAGTCACGAGATCGCGCGCCACGATGCCTCGCGACTTCCCATCAACGACCACCAGCTCCAACATCTCGTGCCGGGAGTACATCTTCACCGCGCCGAGTCCGATCATCCGTTCGAGCGACTGATAGGCGCCCAGCAGCAGCTGCTGCCCGGTCTGGCCGCGGGCATAGAACGTCCGGGAGACCTGCGCACCCCCGAACGATCGATTCGCCAGCGAACCGCCATACTCGCGCGCGAACGGCACCCCTTGGGCCACCGCTTGGTCGATGATGTGCCCCGAGACCTGGGCGAGCCGGTAGACATTGCCTTCCCGGGAGCGGAAATCACCGCCCTTGATGGTGTCATAGAAGAGCCGCCAGTCGCTGTCGCCATCGTTCTGGTAGTTCTTGCTGGCGTTGATCCCGCCCTGCGCGGCGATCGAGTGCGCGCGGCGCGGCGAGTCCTGGAAGCAGAAGCACGACACCTGATAGCCGAGCTCGGCGAGTGAGGCGGCGGCAGATGCCCCAGCCAGCCCCGACCCGACCACGATCACGTGGAACTTCCGCTTGTTGGCGGGTGAGACGAGCCGCAGGTCGGCCAAGTGCCGATCCCACTTCTCCTCCAACGGTCCCCCAGGGATCCGGGCGTCAAGCTTCATCGCGTGCTCATGGGTGCAGGATGCCCAGCAAGGCGCCGAGCGGAATCGAGAGGAAGCCGCCAGCCACCAAGATCGCGAGGCCCACGGCAAACACCTTGCGCGAAGCATTCCACGCCGGGTGATTCAGCCCGAGGGTCTGGAACGTCGACCAGACCCCGTGCCACAGGTGGGCACCGAGCGCCAGCATGGCGATCGCGTAGAAGAGCGCGACCCATGGAGTCTGCATTCCCTCGAGCACGTTGCGCCCCACCTCGCCCGGGTGGAACTGGAACCCGGGCGTCACCACGCCGAGGGTAAAGTGCAGCAGATGGAAGATGATGAACAGCAGCACCACCACGCCGCCCCAGCGCATGGTACGTGAGGCGTATGTGGCCACCTGGAGCTCATGGCGCGAATACCGGATCGTTCGCGCAGTACGGTCCCGGCGAGTGAGCTGCCACGCGGCGGCGATGTGGATGACCACCATCGCGAGCAACCCCAACCGCGCGATCCAGAGCAGCGGGCCCAGCGAGCGGAGCCAGGCGCCATAGTCGTCGAGGTGCTGCGGATTGACGTAAATCAGCACGTTCGAGATCATGTGCGAGACGAGGAAGATCACCAGGGCGAGACCGCTCACGGCCATCGCCACCTTCTTCCCCACCGTGGTCTGCCACAGCGCCAAGAGCCGGTTCACATTCGGCTCAGACGATCGCCTGGACCGAGCGCACCGCCTCGGCCGACTTGTGGAGGGCGGCGCGTTCGTCGTCAGTGAGGTCGATCTCCACGATCCGTTCAATGCCATCGCGCCCGATCAGGCAGGGCACGCCGCACCAGACGCCATCGAGACCGAACTCGCCCTGCAGCATCGCCGAACAGGGGAGCAGGCGCTTGCGGTCGAGCACGATCGCCTCGGCCATCTGCACCGGCGCGGCGCTGGGCGGTTTGTAGGCCGAGCCGGTCTTCAGGTGGGCCACGATCTCGGCTCCGCCGCTGCGGGCGCGAGCGACGATCTTGTCGAGGGTCGCGTCGTCGAGCAGCTGGCGCACCGGCACGCCGGAGACGGTGGTGTAGGAGATCAGCGGCACCATGGTGTCGCCATGCCCGCCAAGAACCATCGCGGAGATGTCCTCCACCGAGATGCCGAGCGCATCGGAGAGGAAGGTGCGGTAACGCGCCGTGTCGAGCACGCCGGCCATCCCCATGACCCGCTGCTTGGGGAATCCGGTCGCCCGCTGCATCACGAAGCACATCACGTCGAGCGGGTTGGAGACCACGATGACCATCGACTTCGGAGCCACGCGCTTGATCTGCTCACCGACCGACTGGACGATGCCCGCATTGGTCTTGACGAGGTCGTCGCGACTCATCCCGGGCTTGCGGGCGATGCCTGCCGTGACGATGAAAAGTTCGGAGCCCTCGGCGAGCGCGTAGTCGTTGGTGCCGACCACCCGGGTGTCGAAGCCTTCGACCGGGCCCGATTGCCACTGGTCGAGCGCCTTGCCCTGCGGCACCCCCTCGGCGACGTCCACCATGACTACCATGCGCGCGAGGTTTTTCTCCGCGAGCCGCTGGGCTGCCGTGGCGCCCACATTCCCTGCTCCGACTACCGTGATTTTCTCAAACATGCCCGTCTCGAAGTGACAAGTTGAGCGCCGA
>JBBRBZ010000026.1:0-28358 GCA_038205305.1 Gemmatimonadales bacterium | reverse complement strand
ACGCATCGGCGTGGAGTCCAGACGGCGTGCCCCCCTGGGGCGTCTGGGCGATGATTGTTGGCGCCTCGCTGCTGATGTCGGGTATGCTGGCGCTCGCTGCGGCGCGTTCCGGGATGGTTCCGCGTCGGATCGCGGCGGCTGCGGTGGGGCTCCTGCTCATCCTGCTCGCCGGGTTCGGCTTGCCCGTTGTGCTGCCGGCAGAGACCGCCGGGAGTCACTTGGTGCTCGGACTGCCATTGCGGGCGGCGTTGGAGGTGTACGGCGTGGGGCTCCTCCCGGCGCTCTTCCTGCCACTGCTCTTCGCGATGGAGTTTCGTGAGACGGGACTCGATCAGGCGTCGCTGGATGCGTTGCGCGAAGAGTGCGAGCGCCTCAGGCGGTTGTCCGACACGCCGTGATTCCCATCGTATCGCTGCTGCTCCAGACGCGTCCACTCACCACCGGACCCACACCAGAGATCGCGATCGTTGGCGTGATCTACTTCGTGGTCTGCGCCGCGATTGCCTGGTGGGCCGCGCGGCGCACCCACACCGCCACCGATTTCTTCGCGGCGGGGCAGGGTATCGGGCTCTGGCCCATGGCGATTGCGGCGATGGCCGCGACGCTCTCGGGGTTCATCTTCATTGGTGGACCGGGGTTGCTCTACCAGTACGGCACCTACGCGCTGTTCATTTCGCTCTCGGCGGGCATCACCACGCCACTCAGCGCCTGGGCGCTCGCGAAGCGGATGCGCTACCTGCGCGAGACGCGCGGCCTGATCACCGTGCCCGCCGCCGTGGGCGCGCGATATCGCTCCAACACCGCGCAGGGACTGACCGCCTTCGCCATCATCGTCGCGAGCATCTGCTACATCGGCACCAACGTGCTCGCTCTCGGCCTGGTGGTGGATGCGATCTTCCACACCGGACTCCGCCCGGGGATCGTGCTGGGGAGCGCCGTCGTACTGGCCTACTCGGCCACGGGCGGGATTCTCGCTGGCGTGTACACTGATCTCTTCCAAGGCGCCATCAAGACCGTCGCGTCGCTGCTGGTGTTCGCTGCAGTACTGCAGGGTGGCGGTGGCCTCGCGGGGATCTCCCGGACCATCCTTGCCCACGAGCCTGCCTTTCTTGGGCCGTGGGGAACGATGTCCCCGCTCGCGGCGCTCTCGCTTTTCGTGCTCTTCGGGATCGGCACGTTGGGCCAGCCACAGGTGCTCCACAAGTACTACATGCTCCGTGATCCACGCCAACTGCGCTGGTACCCGCTGATCATGACCGCGGTGTTGATTCTCACGCTGCTGCTCTTCTTTGGTGTGGGGTTGAGCGTGAAGGCGCAGGTGCTCAGCGGCGCGTTGCCGCCGCTCGGTTCACAGGAGGAGGCCACCCCGGTCTTCCTGCTGCACAGCGTGCCGACGCTGCTCGCGGCTGTCGTCTTCAGCGGCATCGCCGCGGCCATCATGGGGACGGTCAACGCCTTCCTGAGCATCGCGTCCGCCGCGGTGACGCACGATCTCCCGGTGGCGCTTGGGCGACGCGTTGGCAACGAGTTGCTCGTCGGTCGGCTCGCCACCATCGCCATCATGACGCTGTCGACGCTGCTGGCGCTCCAGAGCGGTCAACTGGTGGTCTTCCTCGGCGTCCTCGGCTGGGGCCTCTTCGCCTCGACGCTGGTGCCGGCGCTCGCGATCGGCCTCAACTGGCCGATGGCCACCAAGAGCGGGGCCATTGCCTCAATTCTTGTGGGGCTGCTGAGCACGCTACTCTTCGAGACGCTGCGGAACTTCAAGCTCTACGCCTTTCCGTCAGGGGTGAACGCATCGGCGCTGGCGCTGGTGCTCTCGCTGCTCACCTTTTTCCTGGTCTCGTGGGCGACCCGGACCAGCGCCGCGAGCGACCTGGACGCCGACGTTCGGCTCATCATGGAGCGCTGAGCAGTGCCGCCCCTTCGCCTCGACACCCCCGTGCAGTTCCTCAGTGGCATCGGCCCCAAACGGGCCGAGGCGCTGTCGCGTCTGGGCGTGGCCACCGCCCAGGACCTGCTTTTCCACCAGCCGCATCGTTACCTCGACGCCTCCTCGGTCACCCCGTTGGCCAGGGCACGGGTGGGCGACGACGTGGCCTGTGTGGGGACCGTCACCGCCAAGGGGATCCTGCCCACCCGCAAGGGACTCCGGATCTTTCATGCGGTGCTCAAGGATGCCACCGGAGTCCTGGAATGCGCCTGGCCGGGCCAGCCGTTCATGGACCGCAGCATCGTGGTGGGGCAGGTTCTGCTGGTGGTGGGACCGATCCGCTTCTACCACGGCCGGCAGATGGCGCCGCGCGAAACGATCGTCCTCAGTGACATCGATGAGTTCGCCTCCGGCGGCAAAGTGTTGCCGGTATACCCCGCCACGGAGGGGTTGAGCCACAAGCAGATTCGCGCCATCATCGCCAAACATCTCGATGACATGGTCCCGCTCCTGCCGGACATCCTCCCGGAGGAGCTGCGGAAGCGGTTTGCCCTGCCCACGCTTGCCGAGGCGGTGGAGGCGGTGCATCGGCCCACCAGCATCACGGGCGCGGAGGCGGGGCGGCGTCGTCTGGCGCTCGACGAGCTGATGGACCTTCAGCTCATGCTGGCGCGGGCGCGCCACATCGCCCGCCACGGCCAGCGCGGAACCCAGTTTACGGTGCACCGCACCCTCACCACGGCGTTGCGCGAGTCGCTGCCGTGGGAGCTGACTGCCGACCAGAAGCAGGCGACCCGCGAGATCTTTGACGACATGACGCACGCCGAGCGGATGCACCGTCTCCTGATGGGAGATGTCGGCACCGGCAAGACCGTCGTTGCGCTGTTCGCCATCCTACTCGCGCTCGAGAACGGTTACCAGGCTGCGTTGATGGCGCCAACCGAACTCCTGGCCGAGCAGCACATGCGCTCGCTCACGGCATTGCTCGCGCCGCTTGGCATCGTGCCTGAACTGCTGGCGGGGAAGTTGACGGCGGCTGAGAAGCGCGCCGCACGCTCTCGACTCGCGAGCGGGGAGACGAAGATCGTCGTGGGCACCCATGCGCTGGTGCAGGAGGGGGTAGTCTTCGAGCGGCTCGGCCTGGTGGTGATCGACGAGCAGCATCGCTTTGGTGTGGAGCAACGCGCGGCACTGATGGGGAAGGGGGAGGCGCCCGACGTGCTGCTGCTCACGGCGACCCCCATTCCACGCTCGCTCGCGCTAACCCGTTATGGCGACCTCGACGTGTCGGTCCTCAAGGCGAAGCCGCCTGGGCGCGGCGCCATTCGCACCGCTGTCCGGACGTCAGCGCATCGTGACCGGGTCTTTGACTTTGTGCATCGCACGGCGCTCGAGGGCGGCCAGGTGTATATCGTCCTTCCGGTGATCGAAGAGTCGGAGCGCGCCGACCTGCGCGCGGCCGAGACGATGGCGAAGCAGCTCACGGCACGGTGGGCCGACGTGACCGTGGGGTTGGTGCACGGCCGCCTGAAGGGACCGGAGCGCGACGCCGTCATGCGCGGGTTTCGCGATGGCAGCATTGCCGTGCTGGTTGCCACGACGGTCATCGAGGTCGGCATCGACGTGCCCAACGCCACGGTCATGCTCATTGAGCATCCTGAACGCTTCGGGTTGGCCCAGCTTCACCAGTTGCGTGGCCGAGTCGGTCGCGGTGCGGCGGAATCGCACTGCATCCTGCTTGCCAACTCTGATGATGTGCCGGAGCGGCTGCGCGCCTTCGCCCAGACCGATGACGGTTTCAAGATCGCGGAGCTCGACTTGCAGGAGCGGAGTCAGGGCGACCTGCTTGGCGCACGGCAATCGGGCGGCGTCGACTTCAAGATCGCCCGCTTCCCCGACGACACTGACTTGCTCGGCGAGGCGCGGGCGCTGGCACAGGCGATTCTGGCCGACGATCCGTCGCTGGCGAAGCGCGCCAATCGGCCGCTGCGGGAGCGGGCATTGACTCGCTATCCACGCGGTGAAGTGCTTTTCCGGGTGGGTTAGCCGTGTACTCCACCTGCCTCTTCTGCACCAAGGACCTCGGTAGCAACGAGGTGCTTGAGACGCTGCCGATCGGGCGCCGTATCGCGTTTGATTCTGGGCAGGGGCGGCTCTGGGTGATTTGCGGGAGCTGCGGGCGGTGGAACTTGGTTCCGTTCGACTCACGCCTCGAAACCATCGATGCCTGCGAGGCGCGCTTCTCGACTACCCGCATGCGATTCTCCACCGACAACATCGGCATCGCCCGGTTGCGTGAAGGGCTGGAGCTGGTACGCATCGGCACGGCGCAGCGCCCCGAGTTCGCCGCCTGGCGCTACGGCGATCGCTTCGCCTCGCGGCGTCGGCGGAACATGATTATCGGGGGGACGCTGATCGTCGGCGGTGTCGGCGCGGTGCTTGGACTGCACGCGCTGGTCGGTTCGATGGCCGGCTTCCAGTTCGCGATCCAGGGTGCCGGCAGCGCGTGGGAGAAACGACGAATCGCGACGCGATTCACCCTACCGTCGGGGGGCGAACCACTGACACTGAGCAAGAAGGACGTGAAGGAGTCGAGCATCCGTCGCCTCAACGACGGTGTCGGATTCGGCGTCTCCGTGCCATCGCGGCTTGGCGTGCGTGGCCGTTTCTGCGATGGTTCCCGACCCGCCGAGACCGCGCTGCTGACCGGTGGCGATGCCATTGCTGCCCTGGGCCAACTGCTGCCCGTCGTCGCCGGGCTCGCCGGATCGCGCCGGCAGGTCGCCTCGGCGGTGACCATGGTCGAAGTTGCGCCACCGCTCGAGGAGATGCTCGCCACGGGAGCGAGTGGTTCGCCGGCTCAACCGCTGTTGCCCGGGAAGCTGTCCAAACTCGGCGCCGAACGCATGCTCGCGCTTGAGATGTTGGCGAACGAGCAGGCCGAGCGGAACTGGCTCGCTGGGGAGCTCAAGCTCCTGGAGCGTCAATGGCGCGAGGCGGAACGGCTGGCAGCGATCGCCGATTCCCTGGCGATGCCCGTGGAGGTGACCGAACAGCTCGAGGAGCGCCGGCGCGAGTAGCGCGCGTGGGAATCCGAGCTTCCAACCCTTGATCGCCGAAACTGTCATCCCCCTGTCATCTCCCTGTAACCCGACCGCCAGACGCGCTCCATCTCCATGTTCAACCTTGAAATGAGGTGCACGGCACCACTCCCCCAACAGCGGTCCGCCATGTATTCCACCTGCCTCTATTGCTCCGGCAGTCTGGGCTCGAACGACCTTCTCGAATTCCTGCCCGTCGGCCGCCGTCTGGCCTTCGACGAGGGGCGTGGCCGACTCTGGGTGGTCTGCCGCTGGTGCGGCAAGTGGAACCTGGTGCCATTCGACACCCGACTCGAAACGATCGACCAGTGCGCCCGGCTCTTTCGCGACACGCCCACCCGCTTCTCGACCGACAACATCGGGCTGGCCCGATTGCCCATCGGACTTGATCTCATTCGCATCGGCCCGGCGCTGCGACCCGAGTTCGCTGCATGGCGCTACAGTTATCAGCTCGCGCGGCGACATCCGGTCTTCGCGCTGCCACTCATCGGGCCAGTGCTGAGCTTCGTTGCAAGCGGGGAGAAGCCGGTCTCTCGCGAGCCGCTCCTGCGCGATCCGTGGACCGACAAACTCGTGGTGGTAGAGCGCGCAGCCCTCGGCGAGGTTGCCCTTGTTGCAACGGAACAGCTCCGATGGCGGCTCGAGGTCCCCTACCGGCCCGAAGTTGATCGCTGGATCACATCCGAGCGCCCCGCGATTCCCAGCATTCGGGATGTCCCCTCGATGGGCCTCTTCCAGCAGGAGCGGCTCTTTCCCACCCTCGGTCGCCTGCTGCCGGCGCTAGACGCGCGTCGCGCATCGCGAGCGCGACTCCAGGGTGCCCTGGGGCTGCTCGAGCGCATTGCGACGCCGGAGGATCTCTTCGAATACGTCGCCGGGCGGAAGCTCAAGTATGCGACCCAGCGCCGCTTCATCTTGCGGGAGGTCCCCGACGAGGTGCGACTCGCGCTGGAGATGGCCGCGCATGAGGAGACCGAGCGTCGGGCGATGGAGGGGGAGTTGCGCCTATTGGAGCGGGAGTGGAAGCGGGCCGAAACGGTGGCTGCCATCGCCGACGGGCTGGCCCTACCAATCCCACCGATCCAGCCGTAGAATGCCAGTACTATGCCCTTCATCACCGTCTCCGCCCTTCGCGATCACATTGGCCAGACCGTCTCGGTCCGTGGCTGGGTGGTCACCACGCGTTCCTCAGGCAAGATCGCCTTCCTCGTGCTCCGGGACGGCAGCGGCAATGTGCAGGCGGTCTTCCCCAAGAACGAGGTCGTCGACGGTGCGTGGGAGCGCTTCGCCGCGCTGACGCAGGAGACGTCGGTGATGGTGACCGGCGTGGTCCGCGAGGATGCGCGGCAGGTCGGTGGCTGCGAACTCACGGCCAGCGACGTCACGATTCTCGCGCCCAGTGTCGACTACCCGATCACGCCGAAGGAGCATGGCACCGCCTTCCTCTTCGAGCACCGGCATCTCTGGCTGCGCACCAAGAAGCAGGTCGCCATCGCCCGGATTCGCAACGAGATCGAACACGCCATCAGCGACTTTTTCTACGACCGCGACTTCATCCGTGTCGACACGCCGATCCTCACCGGTTCGATCGGGGAGCAGGCGGGCGAGTTGTTTGCGACGGAGTACTTCGATCTGGGGCAGGCCTACCTCGCCCAGACCGGGCAGCTCTACGGCGAGGCCGCCGCCGCGGCCCATGGCAAGATCTACTGCTTCGGACCGACCTTTCGCGCGGAGAAGTCGAAGACCCGCCGACACCTCACCGAGTTCTGGATGTGCGAGCCGGAGGTGGCGTTCAACGACAGTGAAGACAACATGCGACTGCAGGAGGAATTCGTCTCCTTCCTGGTGGCTCGTGTGCTCGAGCGCTGTCAGGCCGAGCTCAAGGAGCTGGAGCGCGACATCGCGCCGCTCGAGAAGGTGACCGCGCCCTTCCCGCGGATCAGCTACACCGATGCCATCGCCAAGCTGCAGGCTGGTGGCAGCGACATCCAGTGGGGCACCGACCTCGGCGCCGATGATGAGACCGCGCTGGCCCAGGCCTACGATCGCCCACTGTTCGTGATGAACTATCCCAAGGCGTTCAAGGCGTTCTACATGAAGGAGAATCCGGCTGATCCGCGGACGGTCCTGAGCAACGATTGCCTCGCCCCCGAGGGCTACGGAGAAATCATCGGCGGGTCACAGCGCGAGGACGACTACGACAAGTTGCTGGCACGCATTGAGGAGCAGGGGCTCGACCCGAAGTCCTACGGCTGGTATCTCGATCTGCGGAAGTATGGTGGCTTCGTCCACTCCGGCTTCGGCCTCGGCCTCGAACGCACCGTGGCCTGGATTTGCGGTATTCCGCACATTCGCGAGGCGATCGCGTTTCCGAGACAGATTCATCGGATCTACCCGTAGGAGCAACAACCGAGAGACGAGAGACGAGAGACGAGGTGGTGCATCGCCGCAGCGCGGACTGCTGTGCGGGCATGCGGGAAGCCTCCCTCGTCTATCGTCTATCGTCTCTCGTCTCTCGCCTCTCGGCTTTTCACCTCATCCCACAACTCATCCAGCGTCTCCAGCGTTGCGTCGCGCATCGCCACGCCTCGTTCTTCTGCGAGTGCTTCGACGGCTTCAAAGCGTGCGCGGAACTTTCGGTTGCTGCTCTCGAGCGCGCTGCCGGGGGCGACGCCGACCTTGCGTGCGAGGTTGACCACCGCAAACAGCAGGTCGCCGATCTCGTCGTGGAGGCGGGTGGGGTCGCCGTCACCGCTGGTGGGCAGCTCCGCCTCCACCTCGGTGAGTTCTTCGCGCACCTTCGCGAGGGGGCCGGCCACGTCGGGCCAGTCGAAGCCGACCCCCGCGGCGCGCTCCTGCAGTCGGTACGCCATCAACAGCTCTGGCAGGGTCGCGGGGAGACCGTCGAGCGTTCCTCGGCCCACCTTTCGTTCCTTCGCCTTGAGGGTTTCCCACCGTTCGCGCTCCCCCAGCTCGAAGAGGTGAGGGTGCCGTCGGCGCATCTTGGCCACCAGGTCATCGGCCACCTGCTCGGGGCTGAACTCTCCGTGTTCCCGCCCCAACACCAGCTGCCAGGCGAGGTGCAGCATCAGGTCCGCGACCTCTTCCCGGATCGCCTCCGGATCGCCCTCGGCCAAAGCGGCCGCCAGTTCGTGGGCTTCCTCGATAAGGTAGGGGCGCAGGGTCTCCCGGGTCTGGATCCGGTCCCAGCCGCAGCGGGTGCGCAGGTCTGTGACCATCGCGATCGCCCGGTCGAGCGCCGATTCGTCTTGCATCGTGTCCCCTCCACTCGTAGTCTGTTACCGTGCACAAACGACTGACTCCCGACACGGCTCGTGCCTGGGTGGACGTGGATCTCGATGCCCTCGTCCGCAACGCGCGATCCTTCTCGGCCACCACTGGTGTGCCGCTGCTCCCGATGGTCAAGGCGGACGGCTACGGCCTGGGTGCCGTCGCGGTGGCTCGCGCCCTGACTGCCCTGCAACCCTGGGGCTTCGGTGTCGCCACGGTGGATGAGGCGCGAGAGCTGTTCCTGAACGGCATTATCGCGCCTATCGTCGTGCTCTCCCCGCTCGTCCCCGCCATGGTCGACTACGTCAAGACCATCGCCGCGCGACCCTCGATCGGGGATATCGGTGGACTGCAGGCGTGGCTCGCCCACGGCCCGGGACCGTTCCATCTCGAGATCGACACCGGAATGAGTCGGTCCGGCATCCGCTGGGACGACGCCCCGGCGCTCGAGGCCGCGCGCAATCTGCTCGCCGAGGCTCCCGGATGGGAGGGCGTCTACACCCACTTCCACTCCCCGGAGCAGGACGCCGCGAGCTGCGCCGAGCAGTGGCGACGCTTTCAGCGTGCCATCGACGCCCTCGGCCGGCGACCGGAACTGGTCCATGCCGCCTCCTCCGCCGCCGGTGCCTATGGCACCGCCTATGCCGCCGATCTGGCTCGCCCAGGCATCCATCTCTATGGCGGGGCAGTGGCCGGACTGGATAGCATTCCCGTGGCCAAGCTCCGGGCACGGGTCGTGGCGCTCCGGCGGCTGGCTGCCGGCGACTCGGTGGGGTACGGTGCCACGTGGCGGGCACCCAACGCGACCACCGTGGCCACACTCGCCATCGGCTACGCGGATGGGGTGCTGCGCTCCCTGTCCAATTCGGGCGCAGTGGAACTATTGGGACAACGATTGCGCATGGTGGGGCGGGTGTCGATGGACCATATCACCATCGATGTGGGCGACCTGCCGGTGTCGATCGGCGATGTGGCGACCATCTTCGGGGGGCGTGTCACCCTCGACGAGCAGGCGGCGCTCGCGGGGACCATCAGCTACGAACTTCTCACGGCGATCGGCAGCCGTCTGCCGCGCATCTACCACCGGGCCGAATGAACCAGCATCTGATGTCCCTCATCTTCGGGCTCGCGGCGCAGGCGAATGCCGCGCTTGACGGCCAGCTGCCTCCGGGTGCCGAGGAAGCCGGCGCCAAGGACGCCCGTCAGCTCGCCCAGGCGCTCATTGATACCCTTGCCGCGCTGCAGGAAAAGACCCGCGGCAATCTCGAGGCCGACGAGAGCCAGTTGCTCGATCAGGCGTTGACCGCGTTGCGCTTTCGCTTCGCGACCGGCAAGAGCGCGTGAGTCGCCGCGCCGGCCTGATCGTGCTCGATGGCCTCGGCGTCGGGACGGCGCACGACTCGGCGGCGTATGGCGACACCGGCAGTGCCACCCTCGGCAACGTCGTCCGCGCGACACCAGGGCTCGCGCTTCCCAATCTCACCGCGCTCGGGTTTGGCTACTGCGGCGACAGTGGCTTGCCCAAGGCGGCCGCGCCGCTGGCCGCGCACGGGAAGGCCCAGCCGGCGAGCGCGGGGAAGGACAGCACCACGGGACACTGGGAGCTGTGCGGCGTGCTGCTCAAGACGCCGTTTCCCACCTTCCCGAATGGTTTCCCCGAAGCGTTGCTGGCGGAGTTCTCCCAGCGAACAGGGCGGGGAGTGCTCGGCAATCGCGCCTCCTCCGGGACGGTGATCCTCGACGAACTGGGCGAGGAACATGTCGCCACTGGCAAGTGGATCGTCTACACATCGGCCGATTCGGTCTTTCAGGTGGCGGCCCACGAACAGGTCGTTCCACTGAGCGAGCTCTATGCCGCGTGCGCGATCGCCCGGGAACTCTGTGTCGGGCCCTGGGGTGTCTCGCGCATTATCGCGCGGCCATTCGTCGGGCATCCCGGAGCCTGGCAACGGACGCCCAATCGCAAGGATATTTCGGTCCCACCGATCGCCCCGACGCTGCTCGACCATCTCGCGGATGCGCATGTCCCGGTGGTCGGCGTGGGGAAAGTCGACGACCTCTTCGCCCGACGCCACCTCACCAGCATACACACGCCCACCAATGCCGATGCCTACTCGCTGATTGAGGGTGGACTCGCCTCGATGCGGCGGGGGCTCCTCTTCGCCAATGTGATCGAATTCGATCAGAGTTGGGGCCACCGGAACGATGTTCCCGGTTTTGTGCGAGGGCTCCGGGAACTGGACGCCTGGTTGCCCAAGATGCTGGGGCGGGTCCAGGACGACGATCTGATTATCTTCACCGCCGATCACGGGAACGACCCGACCACGCCTTCCACCGATCATGCGCGGGAATGCGTACCGGTTCTGGTGGTCGGACCGAAGGTCAAGCCGGTCTCCTTGGGCGAACGGGGGACCTTTGCCGACCTGGGGCAGACGATCGCCGAATTTCTCGGTGTGGCACCCCTGGCGGCGGGAACGTCCTTTCTCAACGAGGTCTGGTCCGCGTGAATGCACTACGAGCCGCTGCCGAGGCGGCCCGGGCCCGCGCCTACGCGCCGTATTCCGGATTCCATGTTGGAGCTGCTCTTGAGACTGCGGAGGGTGTCATCGTCGCCGGTTGCAACGTAGAGAATGCCTCGTACGGCCTCACCATCTGTGCGGAACGGAACGCCATCGCCACGGCAGTCGCCTTGGGGCATCGGCGGTTCGCCCGCATGGTGCTGGTGAGTGATGCAGGCGAGCCGGTGTCACCGTGCGGTGCCTGTCGCCAGGTCCTGTTCGAGTTCGGCGGCGACCTGATCGTCGAGAGCCACGCTGGCGACAAGATGATGCGCTGGACCACCCGTGAACTTCTGCCGGCCGGGTTCTCCGGCGATGTGCTCTCATGATGCGTCGACCCTTGCTTCTTGTTGCGCTGCTTCTGGCCGTGGCCGGGTGCACCGAGCACCTCACCCAGCCGGGAACCTGCCCCACCTACTGTCCCGGTGGCGCCGCCGAATTCCGGGACACGGTGATCACCGCGACGGTCGGGCTCGATTCATCGTTCTCGGGCTACGTCGGCAATGGCTCGCTGCTGTCGGTACTGGTCTCGAACGGCGGCGGATACGGGGAGACGCGGGGCATTCTCCGCTTCTTCCAGCGCGGCGATTCGGTGACGGCAGGCGACACGCTGCGTGCCTTCACCGTGGACTCTGTCAAGCTGGATTTCACTGTGCAGGCCCGGGACACCACCCGGAACAATCTGGTCATCGATCTCTATCGGCTGCCGCTTTCGGTCGACTCCACCACGACGCAGGCTGAACTCGACAACCTGATGACGCCAGATCGGCTGATCCAGTCCACGGCGGTACCCGACAACCAGCGAAGTGGGCTCTTTCACGTGCTGCTCAGTGGCGCGGATCTTCAAAAAGTCGCCTTCGTGCCCACGGATTCGACCCGGCTCTTGGTGGGCTTCCGCCTGCGCGGTGACGGGTCCACCGCGGTACGGATTGGCGCCCCAGCCTCCGGCAGCGACGGACCGGAATTCACCAGCTACGTCACCGCCGCTGTGGCCGACACGTTGGTTCGGTCCCAGATCATCGCGCGAGCCGGGGATCTGGCGCTGACCGCGAGGGCCCCAGGCGTGCCCCTCGACCCGTTGCTGATCTCGGTGGGCGGGTATCCGGTGACGCGCTCCTTCTTGCGGTTCACGATCCCGAACTTCCTGCGCGACTCGGCCACCATCATTCGCGCGACCCTGGAGCTCACTGGCAACGCGCCGGTGTTCGGGATCCCGGCCGACACGGCGAACCTCATCGCGAGCGCGGTCCTGGCGGATTTCGGCGCCAAGTCACCGGTCTCGGCGACGCGGGTCGGATTGTCGCCGATCATCTCCGGGGCGCAATCGGTGAACATCGAAGTCGCGACCATCGTACGCACTTGGCAGGGGAAGGCGCCGCTCCCAGCGATCATCCGGCTCGCTCTCGCATCAGAGGGTGCCACCTTTCTGGTGCCAACCTTCTACTCCTCTCGTTCCACGTCCGGACCGCCTCGACTGCGGATCACCTACCGGCCGCCCTTCTCCTTCGCGGGGCTCTGAGCATGCGACGCTCCCTTCTGTTGCTCTCCGCCCTGCTGTTTGCTGCGTCAGCCGCCAATGGGCAGTCGTCCCAATTCGGCATTCGGGGCATTGGCCTTCCCGGGCGAGGGGTGTCGGCTCGGGCGCTCGGTCTTGGCGGTTCGATCGGGCTGCTCGATCCCGAGTCTGTGCAGAACCCGGCCTCGCTCGCCGGCCTGAAGCAGACGACCAGCATCTTCACGTTGAGCAACAGCTGGGGCAGCAGCACCAATCCGAGCGGCACCGGCAACATCCGCGAGGGGCGCTTCCCGCACCTGCTCATCGGCGGACCGTTGCCCAAGACGCCGGTGACGGTGTCCATCAGCTACTCGAACTACGCGGACCGCGACTTCACGATCGCCACCAGCGGCACGGCCAGCCCTCGCGGTGTCCCGATCGGGGTCATCGACACGCTCAGCTCGCGCGGCGGCATCAATGACATGCGGTTCGGCGCCGCATGGGTGCTCAACTCCAAGCTGGCCGTTGGTGCCGGTCTCCACTTCCTCACCGGTTCCAACCGACTCGCTGCGCGGCGGATTTGGGCCGACACGCTCTTCGACGTGCCGCAGGAAAACACCGAGCTGAATTATTCCGGCCTCGGCATGTCGCTCGGCATGACCGCGCACGTGACTCCCCGGCTCGAGCTCGCGGGACTCTTCCGCTCCGACGGCAGCCTGAAGATGCGGCGGGACTCGTCCGACGTGGTCGCCAACCAGATCGGCTTGCCAGTGAGCCTGAGCGGGGCGGCCCGCTACTTGGTGCGCGACGGCATGAACCTCTCGGCAGAGGTGACCTCCCGCAACTGGTCAGTGGCCGATCCGGGCCTGAAGACCGCGGGCGGAGTGGGCGCCGAGAACGTGGTCGAGATGAGCGCCGGCCTTGAGATGGTGCGCAATACCAAACGACCGACGACCTGGCCGCTCCGGCTCGGCGTCCGCCATGCGACACTTCCGTTCCTGCTGCTCGCCGGGGACCAGCCCAAGGAGACGGGTTTTTCGATCGGCACCGGGCGGCGCTTCTCGGCCGAACGCGGCGGCTTTGATCTCTCCCTTGAGAGAGTGACTCGGTCGGCCAGCGCCGGCTATCATGAATCGGCCTGGATTTTCACCTTTGGCATCTCGGTGCGAGCCGGGGGCTTCACCCCCTAGGCGACGCCCATTGGACGGCGCTAGACTTGGGGATGGATCTCGGGGGCGCACCAACGTGCGCCCCAATGCGTTGCAGGAGGATGGAAATGCCACGGATCTACATCGAAACCTACGGTTGCCAAATGAACGTCGCCGACACCGAACTCATGTTCGGCGTCCTCGGCACGGAGGGGTATGTCCGGTCTGAGGGGCCCGAGGGCGCCGACGTCATGCTGCTCAACACGTGCGCGGTCCGCGACAACGCCGAGCAGCGCATCATCGGCCGAATGGGGGAGCTCCAGCGGCACAAGCGCCCGGGGACCCTCATGGGGGTCGTCGGGTGCATGGCCCAGCGGCTGGGGCCGATACTGCTGGAACGGGTCCCTGCAATCGACCTGGTGGTCGGACCCGACGGATACCGGAACCTCCCCGAGCTGCTCCGGCATGCGCAGGGCGGGGAGCGAGTGGCCGACGTGGAGTACCGGAGCTGGGAGCACTACGAGGATGTGCCCCAGGTGCGTGAACCGGGACCGACCGCCTTCGTGACGGTGCAGCGTGGCTGCGACTACCGCTGCACCTTCTGCATCGTCCCGACGACCCGCGGACCGGAGCGGAGCCGGCCGCTGGCCGATGTGGTGCGCGAGGTGCAGCAGCTGGCGGAGAGCGGCATCAGCGAGCTCACCTTGCTGGGCCAGACGGTCAACTCCTGGCAGGAAGGCGACCATGACTTTGCGGATATGCTGCGAGCGGTCGGGGCGGTGGATGGCGTCCGGCGGGTCCGGTTCACGTCGCCGTATCCCACCGACTTCACCCCGCACGTGATCGAGGCGATGGCCACCACGCCCGCCGTCTGCGAACATGTGCACCTGCCGGTGCAGAGCGGTAGCAATGCCGTGCTGCGCCGGATGTCCAGGCGCTACACCCGCGAGCGCTACCTCGAGGTGGTGGACCAGCTGCGGCAGGCCATTCCCGGGATCACCATATCGACCGACATCATTGTCGGTTTTCCCGGAGAAACCGAGGAGCAGTTCGCCGAGACGCTGGCGATGGTCGCTGATGCCGGCTTCGACGATGCCTACACCTTCAAGTATTCCCTGCGCGAGGGGACGCCGGCGGAGCGGATCAAGGATCACCTGCCCGACGACGTCTCGTCGGAGCGGCTGCAGCGGCTGATCGATGTCACCCGCATGCAGACGCGTCAGCGCAACGCGTCGCGAGTGGGCCAGATGCATGAGGTCCTCGTCGAACGACCGGCCAAGCGGGGCGACCTGATGCTCGCTCGCACGCGACAGAATTTCCTGGTGCTGGTGGATGTCCCGCGCGACAGTGTCGGCGAGTATCACCGGGTGCGGCTGACGGGAACGACCGGCTCAACTTTCACTGGTGCCCTCGAAAAGGCGGCCTTGGCGGTGCTATGATTTTGAACGTCATGGAACACCACATCAGCGAAGCCTATGATCGCTTCAAGGGGTCGATCCCCGGCTTCATCGACAGCCCGGAGCATCGCGAGGACGTGGTGGTCTTCGCGCTCAATCGGCTCCCTCCCAAGTATGTCGTGACCGAGGCAGGGAAGGCCGTCACCGAGGCGCTCATGGAAGAGGCCCAGCAACGGGCTGCCGTCGACGTGATGGTGCTCGAGGCACTTCGAAAGGTCACGCGCTCTCCGCGTCGCGCGTTCTCCCATCCCCCAGAGGGATGAGACGACCCGCTGGTTCCGCGCTGCTCGCCATCGCATGTGGGGCCGGTCTCGTGACCGGCCTCTCGCGTTTTCCGGATTGGTGGATCGTTCCCGTGGCCGCGATGGTCGCGGCCTGGCTCCTCCGGCAGGAGTGGTGGGCCGTCGCCTTGCCCGTCTTTGCGCTCGGCGGCGTCTGGGGCAACCAGAGCGCGGTCATGGCGTCGCAAAGCTGCGCCGCGACCCTGCCGCTCGGCAATCGCCAGCTCTTGATCCACACCGTCGAGCCCGGCAGTGGGACCGGCCGTGTGCGCCTGACTGGCTGTCCGGGCGTGCTCACGGCACAGTGGCCACGATTTGCGGACATTCCTGCCGGTGTCAGTGTCACGGTCTCTGCAAGGTGGCGACCCCAGCCGGGACTCCTCGATCACCCGGGCGGCTTGCTGACCATCACGCGCGTCGGCACCCCCCATGGCGCGCCCGGGCCGATCGATCGCTTGCGCACCGCCATCGCACGGGCAACCGACACGCTCTACGGCTCGCGGGCGCCGCTGGTCGATGCCTTCATCACCGGTCGCCGGGGAGAACTCGACCCGGCACTGCGGCAGGCGTTCTCGGCGGCCGGCCTGATTCACCTGCTTTCCATCTCCGGATTTCACATCGGTCTGCTCGCCGGCTGGGTGTTGCTGCTGCTGCGTCTGCTCCGCGTTCCGCGACATCCCGCCGAGGCGCTGGCGGCGCTCGCCGCGGTCGGGTATGCCGCGTTCCTCGGCATGCCTCCGCCGGCGACTCGAGCAGCCGGCCTGATCGCGCTGGTGGCCTTCTGTCGCTGGCGACAGCGTAACGTGAGTCCCGATGCCCTGTTGGGTGCGAGTGCCCTGGTTGTGCTGTTGGTCGATCCGTGGTCGGTCGTCAGCGTTGGTGGCTGGCTCTCGGTGTGCGCGGTGGGAGGGATGGTGCTCGCCACCCGCTGGAGCGATCGGGCGATCGGCACGCGCCCGCTGGTGCGCTCGCTCAGTGGTTCGATCGGCGCGACCCTCGGCACGGCGCCCATTGCGGCGCTGGTCTTCGGTCGGGTGGCATTGGTCGGAATCCTCCTCAACCTGGTGGCCATTCCGCTGACCGCGCTGGCGGTGCCGACGCTGCTGGCATCCCTGCTGGTCTTTCCTGTGGCGCCTGTGCTGGCCTCGTCCTGTGCCACATCGGGCAGCCTGCTGTTGGCGGCCCTGGAGGCGATCGCCAGAACCGGTGCTCGCGCACCTGCGTTCGGCGAGGCGGGGGCGGGGTCCACCGCCGCCGCGATACCCTGGCTGGCGATCGCCCTGCTGGCTTGGTGGGCGACGCACGATCGCTCCACCGTGGCCGAAGCGAGTCGGCGCAGCGTTTGGGCGCTCACCGTCGCGGCCTGGGGACTCCTGCTCTGGCCGGGCGGATCGGCTGCCACCATCCGCGATGGCGAGCTGACGTTACTTTTCGCGGATGTCGGGCAGGGGGATGCCGCACTGATCCGCACCCCCGGCGGTCACTGGATCGAGGTCGATGCCGGCCCGCTCGGCGAGGGATTCGATGCGGGGAAGCGGGTACTGGTCCCCCTGTTGCACAGGTATCACGTTGCCCGTCTCGACGCGTTTGTCCTGTCGCATGCCCATCGGGATCATGTCGGAGGCGCGGGATCGGTGTTGTCAGAGATCCCGGTAGGGGTGGCGATCGAACCGGGGGAGTTGTTCGACGAGTCGAGCTACCAGGACTGGCTCGCCGAACTGTCTGCCAAGCGCACGCGCTGGCAGCCGGCATCGACCGGGCTCGAGTGGCAGATTGACGGCGTCACCTTCCGGGTGCGGCATCCGCCCGTGGTGTGGCCGCATCGGGGGGAGGACCTCAACGAGGATTCGATCGTCCTCGAGGTGCGGTATGGCAATTTCGCCGCGCTGCTGATGGGCGATGCCGGGTTCGTGACCGAAGCCGCTCTCGCGCCGACGCTGGGACATGTGGATCTGTTGAAGGTGGGACACCATGGTTCGCGCGGCGCCAGCGGCGAGGCCTTTCTCGCCCAGCTGCACCCCGAGGCAGCCGTGATCTCGGTAGGGCGCAACCGCTATGGCCACCCGGCCCCCGAGACACTCGCCCGTCTGCAGTCGGTGGCGGTCCGGACCTGGCGGACCGATCGCGAGGGCACCACGACGGTCGTCACCGACGGCCAGCGGTTCACGGTGGTCGGCGGACGCACCGCCGCAACGTTCGAGGCGAGTGCCACCCATTCGCCCGGGAGATAAGTCGATGGATCGGACCAAGGTGACGACGCTCGAGCGATTCATCCTCGACCAGGAGCGCTTCCATCCCGATGCCACGGGCGAGCTCACCAACCTCCTCTACGACGTGGCCCTCGCTGCCAAGATGATCGGCGCCCAGATCCGGCGGGCCGGTCTCATGGATGTGCTCGGCGCGGCGAACGCCGTGAACGTCCAGGGTGAGGACCAGCAGAAGCTCGACGTGCTCGCCAACGAAATCATGAAGAACGCCCTCAATCACACCGGGCGCGTCTGTGCGATGGCCTCCGAGGAAGACGAGGAGCTCATTCCGATTCCCTCGGGCTACTCCCCCGGCAAGTACGCCGTCCTCTTCGATCCGCTCGATGGATCCTCGAACATCGACGTGAATGCGCCGGTGGGGACGATCTTCTCGATCTACCGCCGGGTCACCACCTCCGGCCCCGGCACGATGGACGACGTCCTGCAGGCGGGTCGCGAGGTGGTGGCCGCCGGGTACGTGATCTACGGGTCGAGCGTGATGATGGTCTACTCCAGCGGCCATGGCGTGCACGGCTTCACGCTCGAGCCGACCATCGGCGAATTTCTCCTCTCGCACGAGAACATCACGACACCGGCCATCGGCAAGTACTACAGCGTCAACGAGTCGAACTTCTTTCGCTGGTCGCGTGGCGTGCAACGGGCCGTTCGCGGATTCCACGGCGAGGATCCGGAGCGGATCGCGGCGAAGAATTCGCGATACATCGGCGCCCTCGTTGCCGACTTCCACCGCAACCTGATTGCCGGTGGCATCTACATGTATCCCGCCGACACCAAGCTCCCGCGTGGCAAGCTGCGGCTGCTGTACGAGTGCGTGCCGCTGGCCTTCATCGCCGAGGCCGCCGGAGGCAAGGCGACCGACGGGACCCAGCGCATTCTGGACCTCGTGCCCACCGCGTTGCACCAGCGCGTGCCGTTCGTCGTCGGTGCCGCCAACGATGTGGACTACGTCAAGATGGTGCTGGAGTCCACGGAGGCCGGCGAGTGACGGATCCGTTGCACGTTTCGGGGCCCGTCATTCCGCATCCCTCCGACTGGCACGGCGACGTCGCGCGGGACCTCGGTGAGCCGGGGGAATTTCCGTTCACCCGCGGGCCGTACTCCGAGATGTACACCCGGCGTCCGTGGACCATGCGACAGTACGCTGGCTTCGGCACCGCCGAGGCCACCAACGTTCGCTTTCGCGCACTGCTGGCGGCAGGACAGACGGGGCTCTCCACCGCGTTCGATCTGCCGACACAGATGGGATTCGATTCCGACCATGCCATGGCGGTCGGTGAGGTGGGTCGTGTGGGTGTAGCGATCGACACGGTCGAGGATCTCAAGGTGCTCTTCACCGAGATCCCCCTGGGCTCCGTCAGCACCTCGATGACGATCAACGCCACCGCGGCGATCCTGCTGGCGATGTATGTGGTGGTGGGCGAGGAGCAGGGCGTGGCGCGCACCGCCCTTGGCGGCACGGTGCAGAACGACGTCCTCAAGGAATACATCGCGCGCGGCACTTACATCTATCCCGCCGAACCCTCGCTGCGCCTGGTGACCGACATCCTCCGCTTCGTGGCGGACGAGGGGATGAGCTTCAATCCCATCTCCATTTCTGGCTACCACATGCGCGAGGCAGGCGCGACAGCGGTGCAGGAAGTGGCGTTCACGATCGCGAACGCGCTCGAGTACGTGCGTCGCGGCATTGCGGCCGGCGTACCGCTGGCCAAGTTCGGACCGCGACTCTCCTTCTTTTTCGCGGCGCACAACGATCTCTTCGAGGAGGTCGCCAAGTTCCGTGCCGCACGTCGATTGTACGCCCGGTTGATGCGGGAGCGGTTCGACGCGGACGATCCCTCGGCACGCCTGCGCTTCCATACCCAGACCGGCGGCGTGACGCTGCAGGCGAGTCAACCACTCAACAACGTCGTGCGGGTGACGGTGCAGGGTTTGGCGGCGGCCCTCGGAGGGACGCAGTCGCTGCACACCAATGCGTACGACGAAGCCCTGGCCCTCCCCAGTGAGGCGTCGGCCACGCTGGCGCTGCGGACTCAGCAGATCCTTGCCTTCGAGAGCGGGGTGACGCGATCGGTCGATCCGCTGGCCGGCAGCTGGTACGTCGAATCGCTGACGGATCGCATTGAGGCCGAGGCGCTCGCACTGATCGAGGCGGTTGATGCACTGGGTGGTGCCGCCGCCGCAGTGGAGGCCGGGTACTTCCAGCGAGCGATCGCCGATTCCGCCTGGGCCTTCCAACAGCAGCAGGAGTCGGGCGAGTTGACCGTGGTGGGCGTGAACCGCTTCACCGACGACTCAGCGCCGACGGTGCTGCCCGCTCCGGACTACAGGGCGCTCGAACGGGAGCAGTGCCTCCGACTCGAGGCAGTCAAGCAGAGCCGTGACGCCGTTGCGGTGGCGTCGAGTCTCGAGGATGTGCGTCAGGCCGCGGCCGGTGACGCCCCGATGATGGAACCGATCCTCGGCGCCGTTCGGACCAGGGCGACCCTGGGCGAGATCAGTGACGCCATGCGATCCGTCTGGGGTGTCTACCACGGTGGCAATGCATGAGCGGGCATCGGGATCGGAGCGAGGGGCTCCCGATTGCATTCCGGTCGCTGGTGGTGCCCCGCCACGCCCGAGTGGGCATCGTGGGCGATCTGGAGTCCGCCACTGAGGCCTGGATCATCCTGCATGGCTTCGGCATGCTCTCCCAGGGCATCCTCCACTGGTTCCGGAAGGCGGAGCGCCCCGGCAGGGTCCTTGTCGCCCCCGAGGGCCTCTCGCGGTTCTACATCGAGGCGAAAGGGGTCCGACGCATCGGTGCCTCCTGGATGACTCTGGAAGATCGAGAGCATGAGATCGAGGACCTGCTCGGCTATCTGGATCGGGTCGCCTCCGGGCTGATCGGACCGGAAACCACGCTCCAGCTCCATGGCTTCTCTCAGGGGGTGGCTGCCGCCGCCCGCTGGACGGCACGACGGAGCCGCCCGGTCAGTCGGCTGGTCTGCTGGGCCGGCGGCTTCCCCGAGGATGTCGCTCCCGAGCAGCTCAAGGGCGCCCTCGGCCCCGAGCCGCTGCATCTGGTCGTCGGCGACCGGGACGTCTGGGTCAAGCCCGAGCAGGTCGAAGCGGACCACGCCAGGCTGGCGGCTGCCGGGGTTCCCGTGGTGCTCCACCGCTTCGCGGGGGGCCACCGGGTCGATGATGGCGTCCTTGCTGAACTCGACGGCGAGCCGCCCCGCGCTTGAGCGGCCGGTTCCCACTCCCTATCTTGAAGGCTTGCTTCAAGTTAGCCCACACGATGGGGAGCAATGCCGACTTACGAGTATCGCTGCGCCAACGGCCACGACTTTGAGCGCATCCAGAAGATGAACGACAAGCCGGTCACCAAGTGTCCCACCTGCGGGGCCAAGGCGACGCGGAAGATTTCGGGTGGGCAGGGACTGATCTTCAAGGGAAGCGGTTTCTACATCACCGATTACGGCAAGGACGGCAAGGGCCCTCGCAAGAGCAGCGAGGGTGCGGCGTCGATGCCGGAACCTTCTGCGCCCAAGGGTGAAGCCCGCAGCGACGGCGGCACCTCCGCCAAGCCCGAGAGTGCGCCCAAGTCGGAAGCCACCCCCAAGGCCGCGAAGCCGCCCAAGTCGGGATCGACGGACGCGTCGTGAGTGATGCGCTCCGTAGCGAACTGCTTCGCGTCGCGGCGAGCCTGGGGGCAGGTGACCTGGAGTTCACACTCGAACGGCCACGCGATCTCTCGCACGGTGACCTGGCGACCAACCTGGCGATGCAATTGGCGCGTCGTGAACGCACCAATCCGCGCGCGGTCGCCGAGCGCGTCGTCGCGGCCCTCGACCTCGCCAAATCTGGCGTTGCAACCGCCGAGATCGCGGGACCTGGCTTCATCAATTTTCGCCTTGCTGCCGACACGCTCACTGCGGACCTCGCCCGCATCCTGACCGAGGGTGAGCGCTACGGCCGCTCAACGGGTGGCGCAGGTATCGCGATCAACGTGGAGTTCGTCTCTGCCAATCCCACCGGACCGCTGCACGTGGGCCACGGGCGTGGGGCGGCACAGGGCGATGGCATCGCCGCGTTGCTCGAGTGGACCGGCCACACGGTCACGCGCGAATTTTACGTCAATGACGCCGGGTTGCAGATCAATCGCCTCGGTGAGTCGCTCTGGGCGCGCGTGCAGGAAGCCGTCGGTCGTCCGGGCACGATTCCCGAAGGCGGCTACCACGGCGAGTACCTGCGCGAGAACGCCCGCACGCTGTTCGAGCGCGAGGGCCAGGCCTTCGCCGACCTGCCGGCCGACGTCGGGATCGCTCGCTGTCGTGCCGCCGGCGTGCTGATGCAGCGCGCCGAGCAAGATGCGACGCTCGGCGATTTCGGCGTGCACTACGATGTCATCGCCTCGGAGCAGGCGCTCTACGAGGCCGGCGAGGTGGCGGCGGGGCTGACGCAACTCGAGGCGAGCAACCTGCTCTTCGAGGAGGAGGGCGCGCTCTGGCTCCGCACCACGACGTTCGGTGATGATCGCGATCGGGTGCTGCGCAAGTCCGACGGCAGCTATACCTATTTCGTTCCCGACATCGCGTACCACATCGACAAGCATCGGCGCGGATTCAACGCCGTGATCGATGTCTGGGGTGCCGACCACCACGGCTACATCCCGCGCATGCGGGCCGCGATGGCCGCGCTGGGCTACGCCGATGACTGGTTCTCCGTCTCCATCGTGCAACTGGTCAAGGTGGTGCGCGGCGGCGAGGAAGTGAAGATGTCCAAGCGCTCGGGGGATTTTGTGACCCTCCGCGAGTTGTATGAAGAGACCGGGGTCGATGCGGCGCGCTACTGGTTCCTGATGCGTCGGGGCGATTCCCACTTGGTGTTTGACATCGAGCTGGCCAAGGCGCGTACCGATGAAAACCCGGTCTTCTACGTCCAGATGGCGCATGCACGCATGTGCGGCATCCTGCGCAACGGTGAGGCGGCGGGTGCCGTCGCGGCCGATGCACTCGACCTCGCGGTGCTCTCCGACGAGGACGTGACCCTGGTGAAGAAGCTGACCGCCTTCCCGGAAACGCTGGTGCGCGCGGCGCGCGATCACGAGCCGCATCGGGTCACGACCTACCTCGAGGAACTCGCCCGGATGATTCACGGCTGGTATCACGGCTCCCGCGTGCTTGGGGAACCGGTCGCCGTCGAACGCGCCCGTCTCCTCCTGGCCCGAGCCGCCCGACAGGTGTCGGCCAACGGCCTCGCCCTGCTCGGTATCTCCGCTCCGGACCGGATGTAACCAATGACCCTGCTTGTGGTGGGAAGTGTCGCGCTCGATTCCGTGTTCACCCCCTTCGGCGAAACCGCGGACGCGCTCGGCGGCTCTGCGGTGCATTTTGCGGTGGCGGCATCACTCCTCCATTCGGTGCGGGTCGTCGGGGTCGTCGGCGATGACTACCCGGTGCACGAACTCGATCGGCTCGCGCCGCGCGGCATCGACTGGTCTGGGGTCGCTCGCGTGGCCGGCGAATCGTTCCGCTGGAAAGGCAAATATTCCTACGACCTGCAGAGTCGGGAGACCCTGGAAACGCGGCTCGGCGTCTTCGCGGACTTCAAGCCGGTGCTCGCTCCGGCTGCAGCCGCCGCCAAGTTCGTCTTTCTCGGCAACATCGATCCCGTGCTCCAGCTCGACGTGCTCGATCGTGTCACGGCGCCGACCCTGGTGGCCTGTGACACGATGAACTACTGGATCCAGTCGAAGCGCGACACGCTGATGGAACTGCTCACCCGCGTCGACATGCTCATGGTCAACGACTCCGAGGCCCGTGAGCTCTCTGGCGATTGGAACATTCACCGCGCCGGACGCTGGATTCTCGACCACGGCCCCAAGCATGTGGTGATCAAGCAGGGAGAGTTCGGCGCGCTGCTGATTGAGCCGGGCCGATCGTTCCACATCCCGGCCTATCCCCTCGAGGAAGTGTTCGATCCTACCGGGGCCGGTGATGCCTTCGCCGGCGGCTTCATGGGCTACCTCGCACGCGCCGGGGCGGTGGAGACGCATCAACTCCGGCGCGCGATGGTCTACGGCGCGACGATGGGCTCGTACTCGGTCTCGGGCTTCGACGTGAAGGGGTTCGAGGGGGTGCGCACCGAGGACGTCGAAGCACGGGTCCGGAACTTCGTCGACCTCACCCACATCCCCGAGGCGGAGCGCGTCACGTGAGCGAAGCGCAATACGCGGCCGCGGGAGTCGACCTGGTGAGCGCCGAGGCCGCCAAGGAGCAGATCGGCGCCCTGGTGGCGACCACGCGCACCAGCCACTCGGTGGGGCACGTCGGTGCGTTTGGCGGCATGGTGCGCGTGCCGGCTGGAATGCGGAAACCGGTGTTGGTGATGAGCACCGATGGGGTCGGCACCAAGGTCCTCGTCGCGATGCAAGCGGGACGTTTCGACACCGTGGGCGAGGACCTGGTCAACCACTCGGTGAACGACATCCTGGTGCATGGGGCTGAGCCCCTGGCCTTCATGGACTACATCGCCGGCCACCGCCTCCCCGTGGCAATGATTCTCGGCGTGGTGCAGGGGATCGCCCGCGGCTGCACGGCGCATGGCATGGCCCTCGCCGGCGGCGAGACGGCTCAGATGCCCGGCGTGTATGCCGAGCGCACCTTCGATCTGGCGGGCACGATTATCGGTGTCGTCGAGGAGGATGACGCGATCCACGGCGCGGCCATCGTGCCCGGTGACATCCTGGTGGCGTATGAAGCGAACGGGCTCCACACCAATGGCTACACCCTCGCGCGCCACGTGTTGTTCGGCCAGATGCACCTCGCACTCGAGAGCCGGTTGCCGGGAACAGATCGCAGCGTGGTCGATGCGCTGCTTGCCGTGCATCGCAGCTACGTCGCCGCCATCCGACCGGCACTGGTGGAGATCCATGGGCTGGCGCACATCACTGGCGGCGGTATTGCCGGCAATTTGGTGCGCGTCCTCCCCGAGGGATGCATGGCGATTGTCGATCCCGCGACGTGGCACTGGCCGACGCTCTGCCAGGTCATCGCCGACGGTGGCAAGGTGAGTCGCGACGAGATGCGCGATGTCTTCAATCTCGGGGTAGGGATGATCGCCGTGGTGCCGGCAGGTGCGGTCGACCGCGTCCGCGCCGCCGCGACCAGGGCCGATGTCCCGACCTGGGTCTGCGGTGAGGTGCGCGCGGGTCGGCGGGAGGTACGATTTGCAGACTGAGCGGAGGTCGGCCGAGTTCCTGCTCTGCCGCGTCCTGTCAGGTCATCCGCATACTTTGGCTCGGTGGATTCGTGGCAATCTCGGACTTCGATTCATTTCCTGAGTCAGCAGCAGATGGCGTGATCATGCGCCGGGTGCTCGCGCTGGCGCTGGGTGGCTGGGGCCGGGTACATCCCAATCCTCTCGTGGGTGCCGCGGTCCTTCGAGACGGCGTGCTCGTGGGCAAAGGATGGCATGCCGAATACGGTGGGCTGCACGCGGAGCGGATGGCGCTTGATGCGGCCGGCGCGGCGGCTGCCGGTGCGACGCTCTACTGCACGCTCGAGCCATGCACGCACCAGGGCAAGCAGCCGCCGTGCGTCGAGACAATCATCGCCGCCGGGGTCGCCAAGGTCGTGGTGGCCCTGCGCGATCCCAATCCGATTGCCCAGGGAGGCATCGAGCGACTGCGACAGGCGGGGATCACCGTGGTGGTCGGCGTCGGTGCGGAGGCGGCCGCGCGGCAGAACTTCCGCTTCCTCCGGGAATTCACGTCGTCTCCGTATCCCTTTGTTGCGATCAAGCTTGCCGTGTCGATGGACGGCATGGTGGCCGACGGCGAGGGCGACTCGCACTGGCTCTCTGGCGATCTGGCACGGGCATGGGTGCACTGGCTCCGCGCCGGCTTCGGCGGCGTGGCGGTGGGCGGCGCGACCGCCATTCGGGATGAGGCGCGGCTGACAGTGCGAGGAACGGTGGTGCCGCGGATCCCGCCGACGCGCGTAATCTTTGATCGCCAGGGGCGGCTCACCCCGTCGCATGGGATCTTTGCCGAGGGGTTGAACGTTCCCCTGATCATGATGGTGGGTTCACACACCTCGGCTGAGCACCGGCGTGCCCTTGAGCACGCCAAGGCCTCGGTCATGGTTGCCGACGATCTACCGACGGCCCTGGCGACGCTGGCGCGCGCGGGGATCGATTCGCTCGTGGTGGAGGGTGGTGGTCGATTGGCCGGGGCGTTGTTGCATGCCGACTTGGTGGATCGGATCTATCAGATTCAGTCCCCGCTCTGGCTTGGTCAGGGGGTGCCGGCCTGGAATGGACTCGGTGCGATCGC
Organism: Gemmatimonadales bacterium; assembly: GCA_038205305.1. Taxonomy (GTDB): domain Bacteria; phylum Gemmatimonadota; class Gemmatimonadetes; order Gemmatimonadales; family GWC2-71-9; genus Palsa-1233. The sequence continues at coordinate 2,507 of JBBRBZ010000026.1, read as the reverse complement.
GATCGACCAGGCGCCGCGGTGGCGTGTCGTCGAACGGCAGGCGCTCGGCGATGACACCCTGATCGTCATGGAGCACTGACCATGTTCACCGGCATCATCGCCGCCATCGGGACCGTTGCGGGCGTTGCGTCGGTCGATGGCGGCCGCGAGTTGCAGATCACCGCGCCATGGTCCGACCTCGAGTTGGGTGAGAGCATCGCCGTGGACGGCGCCTGCCTCACGGTCACCGAGCTTGTCCCGGGTGCGTTTCGGGTCCATGTCATCGCGACCTCGCTGGAGCGGACACGCATTGCGGAGTATCGCGGGGGCAGCCGGGTGAATCTGGAACGAGCGGTGCGTGCCGGCGACCGACTTGGGGGGCACTTGGTCCAGGGACACGTGGACGGTGTGGGAGTCATCGCATCGGTGACGCAGGTGGTCGATGCCTGGCTGGTCGACATCCGGGTGCCCTCCGAGGTCGCCGGGGTGTCCATCCCGCTTGGCTCCATCGCGGTGGATGGCGTCTCCCTGACCGTGAACGCGCTGCCTGGCGGGGAAATCGTTCAGGTCTCGCTCATCCCGTTTACCTTGGAGCAGACCACGCTGGGCGAGCGCCGCCCGGGCGACCGAGTGCATCTGGAGGGAGACACCGTGGGGAAGTACGTTCGGCATTTCATGCTGGCCCAGCGGTCCGCCATGGGGGCGTCATGATGCTCACCCCCATCGAACAGGCCATTGCCGACCTCAGGGCCGGCCGGATGATCGTCGTCGTGGACGACGAGGATCGGGAGAACGAGGGCGACCTGGTGATGGCAGCAGAGCACGTGACGGCGGAAGCGATCAACTTCATGGCGTTGCATGGTCGCGGCTGGATCTGTCTCGCGCTCACACCCGAGGAATGCGACCGGCTGGAGTTGCCGCAGATGGTGGAGCAGAACACGGAGTCGCAATCCACCGCCTTCACCATCACCATCGACGCGGCACGCCGCTTCGGTGTCACCACCGGCATCTCGGCCGCGGACCGCGCGATGACCATTCGCGTTGCGATCGATCCCGCGAGTGCCCCTGCGGACCTCCGCCGTCCCGGCCACATCCAGCCCCTGCGGGCCCGGCCCGGAGGCGTCCTGCAGCGGGTGGGGCACACCGAGGCAAGCGTGGATCTCGCGCGGCTCGCGGGGCTGCGGCCCGCGGGCGTGATCTGTGAAATCCTGAATCCTGATGGCAGCATGGCACGGCTGCCCGATCTTGAGCAGTTCGCGGCCGACCATGGCCTGGCCCTGGTGTCGGTGGCGGATCTCGCCGCGCATCGGTTGCGGAACGAGCGCCTGGTCCACCGGATCGCCGATGCCCGGCTGCCGACAGAATTCGGTGAATGGCGCGTTATCGGTTATCGGAACGATGTCGACCACGCGGAGCATCTCGCGCTGGTGTACGGTGAGGTGGAAGGACAGCGCGACGTGCTGGTGCGCATGCACTCCAAGTGTCTCACCGGCGATGTGTTCCATTCCCTGCGCTGCGATTGTGGCGTGCAGCTCCACCTCGCGATGGAGAAGATTCGCGCTGCTGGCAGCGGGGCGATCGTCTACCTCGACCAGGAAGGGCGGGGGATCGGGCTGCACAACAAGCTCAGGGCCTACGAACTGCAGGACAAGGGCGATGACACCGTGCAGGCCAACGAGCGACTCGGCTTCAAGCCTGACCTGCGCGACTTCGGCATTGGGGCGCAGATCCTTCGCGACCTTGGGCTCTCAACCCTTCGCATCATGACCAACAATCCGCGCAAGCTGGTGGGCCTCGAGGGGTACGGCCTCGAGATCGTCGAGCGGGTGCCGTTGATTGCCGACACCACGCCCGAAAATCGGGCCTACCTCGATGCCAAGCGCGACAAGCTTGGGCATCTCCTCGCCCACTGAGAGACATGCCAGTCTTTGACAGTCGCTTCGAGGCTCGCGGGCGTGTGGCCGTCCTCGTGTCACGCTATCACGAGCGGATCACCACCAAGCTGCTCGAGGGCGCGATGACCGCCTGCCGCGAGGCCGGACTCACCGACGACGACATCGACGTCATCTGGGTGAGTGGCGCCTTTGAACTTGGGGTGGCCGCTTCGGCGGCCGCGCACAGCGATCGCTACCTCGCCCTGGTGGCCCTCGGTGTCGTGATTCGTGGCGAGACGCCGCATTTCGATTTCGTTGCTGGCGAGACGGCGGCCGCGCTCTCGCGCGTGGCTACCGAGACACTGGTGCCCGTCGGGTTCGGGCTGCTCACCTGTGACACCATGGAGCAGGCGGTGGCGCGGGCAGGCGGGGCGTCGGGCAACAAGGGGCAGGAGGCCGCCGAGGCCGCAATTCGCACCTCCAACGTGCTCCGACAGGCCCTCGACGAATGATGCTGCGACAGGAAACACGCCGACGGGCCCGCGCGCTGCAGTTGCTCTATGCCATGGACGGCGAGACGCCGCCGGGTTTCCGCCATGCAGCAGCCGGATTGGCGCGGCTCACCGGGCTGAGGACGGGTGTCACCGACGAGGC
>JBBRBZ010000025.1:0-28745 GCA_038205305.1 Gemmatimonadales bacterium | reverse complement strand
CGCCTCCGATGCGGCGGTAGTCGCCACCTTGGTGCACGCCATCCGGATGTTTGGGCAGGGCCGGACTTGGGGCCCGCGCGCCCTCGCCTGGATCTCTGGCGTCGTCATGCTGGGTCTGGTGCTGATCCTCGGCTGGACCGGCTACGTCATGGTGTGGGACACCTTTGGTCAGGCCCTCACGCATCAGGGTGCGCGACTGCTCGACGTGCTGCCGATTCTGTCGGAGCCGATCGGACGAGCCTTCGTCGGTGAACGCCCCATTCCCGGGGCCTTCTTCTTCCTCAACCTCTTCGTGCACGTCGCCCTGCCGCTCTCACTCGGACTGGTGCTCTGGTTGCATGTCTCGCGGATGGCCCGGCCGACACTGCTCCCGCCCAAGCGGCTCACCTGGGGGATGATTGGGTTACTAGTCCTGTACGCCGTGGTGCGACCCATTGTGATGGCACCGGAGGCGTCGCCCTTTACCATCCCCGCCACGATTCCTCTTGACGGGATCTACGCTTTCTGGTTGCCGTGGAGCAGCCATGCCAGCCCGGGCATCACCTGGTTGGCGTTGGGCATCGTGATGCTCCTCCTCGTGCTGGTGCCCCGTTTCACCCGGCCGCCCGCGGCGGAGATCCTGCCGCCATCGTTCATCGACCCTGAGGTTTGCACGGGCTGCACCCAGTGTTCGCTCGACTGTCCCTGGGAGGCGATCACCATGGTGCGGCGCGCCGAAGGTGACACGCGCTCGGAATTGGTGGGATTGGTCGACCCAGCACTCTGCGTCAGCTGCGGCATCTGCGCCGGTTCCTGCGCGCCGATGGGGGTGGGCCCACCGGGCCGCACTGGACGTGACCAGATCAGTGACGTGCGCGCCTTCATCGCGGCGCCGGAGCGACGCGCCGGTGAGATCGTCACCATCACCTGCAACGCCGGTGCCGGGAAACTCTCCGAGGTGCTGCAGTCGGCTGGTGCCGTCACCTACCCGATCCACTGTGCCGGCGACCTGCACTCCTCCGTGGTCGAGTTCCTGCTGCGTGCCGGTGCTGGCGGTGTGCTGGTCTACTCCTGCCCGCCCCGCGATTGCGTGAATCGTGAGGGGCCGCGCTGGCTGGACGCCCGACTCTTTCACGATCGCGAGGCGGAATTGCAGCCGCGCGTCGACAAGCGGCGCGTCGCCATCGCCCATGTCGCCGCGGGTGAGGCAGCGCTCGCGCTGGCGGCGTATCGCGACTTCGAGGCCAGGATCCGCACCTTGGATGCCGTCATCGCGGAGCAGGCGATTGATATCGAGCGTGTCTGTGAACCCGACGAAATCGCTGCTCCCGCGGGTGACCAATGACGCTCCTGTCACGATTGTTCGGCTTCATGGCAGCAGTGATCGCGGTGGTCGCGCTGGCGGCCCTCTCGCACCTGCCGTGGCACGCTACCCCGAACGACAACGGCATCGTTCGTCTCGCCTGGAGCGCGCGACCCGAGCAGATCGAGAACTGCCGCAATGCCACGGCGGCCGAGTTAGCCGATCGCCCTGCGCATATGCGTCAGCAAGTGATCTGCGAGGGGACTTCCGCCCGCTATCACCTGGAAGTCCGCAGCAACGGTGCCCTCCTCGCCAGCGACACGGTGCGTGGCGGCGGGGCCCGGCATGACCGACCGGTCTACGTCCTCCGTGATTTTGCCATGCCACCGGGCACCTTCACCATCGACGTACGCTTCACCCGCATCGACTCCGCTGCCACACAATTCGATACTGGGCCAGCACCATCGTCCGCGTTCAGCGATTCAGGGAATGGCCCGCTGCCGGATCGCCCAGTGCGTGAGGCAGAGGAGCGTGCGCGTCGACAGGCGGAGGCCGTCCCGGCCCAACTGGAGTCGTCGTGGTCGGTGACCCTCGGTGCCCGGCGCGTGGTGCTCATCACTTACGATCCCGACCAGCGCAAACTGGTGCGGCGGGAGGAGATTGGCCGGTAGTAGCCATGGTGGGATGCCCTGACGATACTTCCGGCCACCCTCTCCGGTCTGCCGCCACTTCTCCGAGGAGCACTCACCATGCGTGCCCTGCTCTGCGCCCTGCTGTTCGCCGCGCCCCTCGCCGCTCAGACCGCTGTCCCCGCCGAGCGCCTGGCGGCCCGTGAAGCGTATCGCGATGCCGGCTTCGGCCTGTTCATTCACTGGGGCGTCTACTCGGAGTTGGGGCAGGGCGAGTGGGTGATGCAGAACCAGAAGATTCCCGTTCCCACCTACGAATGGCTCGCCGGCATGTTCAATCCGGTGAAGTTCGACGCGAAAGAGTGGGTCTCGCTCGCCAAGGCCGCCGGGGTGCGCTACATCACCATCACCTCACGCCATCACGACGGCTTCTCGATGTTCGCCACCAAGACCAGCCGCTACAACATCGTCGATTGGACTCCGTTTCATCGCGACCCGATGAAGGAACTCTCCGACGAATGTCATCGGCAGGGCATCGCGCTCTTCTTCTACTACTCACAGCTCGACTGGCACAACCCCGACTATTTCCCGCGCGGTGGCACCGGCAAGTCCGCCGGCCGACCCGAGAGCGGTGATTGGAACAAATACATCGCCTTCATGGATACCGAGCTCACCGAGTTGCTCACCAACTACGGCAGCATTGGCGGGATCTGGTTTGACGGCATGTGGGACAAGCCCGACGCCGACTGGCACCTCGCCAGCACCTATGGGCTGATCCACCGGTTGCAGCCCACCGCCCTGATCATCCCCAATCATCATCAGGCACCGCTTCCCGGCGAGGACGTCCAGACTTTTGAGCAGGATCTCCCCGGCGCCAACACCGCCGGCTTCAACACCAACACCATCGGCGCCCTCCCGCTCGAAACCTCACTCACTATGAACAGTTCGTGGGGCTTCAACATCACCGACCACAACTGGAAGTCGGTCAACGAAATTATTTCCTACCTGGTGCGGGCCAACGGCGCCGGCGCCAATCTCCTGCTCAACATCGGCCCGCGTCCCGATGGCACCATTCAACCAGAGGCCGCCGAACGGTTGCGCGCTGTGGGGCAATGGCTCGAACAGAATGGCACGAGCATCTATCACACCCGCGGCGGCCCAATTGCACCGCGGATGTGGGGAGTGACCACCCAGCGCGGCGACACCGTCTTCGTGCATGTACTCAAGTGGCCAGATCGGGTGCTGGCACTGCCGGATTGGGGTGGGCGTGTGCTGAGTGCGACCGCGATGGGTGGCGGAGCCGTCCCGTTCGTGCAGGGCGCCAGCGGTGTCACCCTCACGCTGCCGGCGCCGCAGGCTGGCTCGCCCGATCAGATCATCGTGCTGACGACCGCCAAGCGCCGTTGATCGCGGTGGCCCGTACCCGGGTGACGCGCGGCGTCAGCGCGCCCGTTCGCGGGCCGTGACGGAGTTGCCCGGGGTCCCGGTGATGGTACCCCGACACTGCGCGGCTCCGCAATTGCACTCGAATGGATCGCTCTGCTCATTCATGAACTCAGCGTAATCGAGCGTCAGTTCCTCGCCCAGTGCGATCGCGCGTCGCGCCACCATGTTGAGACCATCGAAGCCACAGTTGGCATCGCAGGAGTGATTCTGCGGAGCCCACTCTGACGGATCGGCATCCCAGTAGAGAAACAATTCGTCGCTGAGCGGGTAGGCATATTGGCGGAAGTGCCGCTGCTCCGGCTCGCGCCACGACGCGACGCGCCGCGCGGTGACCATCCGCTGGGCCCGTTCTTCGCCGCGAAAGACCACCTCACCCGGCCCGATATCCCGAACGGCGAAAATGCCGTAGCCTGACACCGCATTGCCGCGCATCACATACGCCGGCTGCGCTCGGGCATGTCGCGCGATCCCTTCCGCGATGATTCGCTCCGCAAAACCGCGCTGACCGAGAGGATCGTGCTTGAGGATGTAATCGGCAGAACCTTCGTTGCCGTCGGAGTAGAAGACCGAACAGGTGAAGTTGATCTCGAGAAAGTGCAGCGTGCCGTCGGCCGCCAGCCGGAAGTCCAGGCGGGCGTAGCCCATCCCGCCGAAAGTGTGAAAGACCGCCAGCGCAGCGGCCTTGAGCCGAGCTGAAAGTATCGGATCGTGCACCGGCACGTTGGCGTCAGGGTGCAGCTCAGAGGTCTTGTTGGCGTAGGTCTTGAAAGGAAGCCCACCGCGGAAGAGATACTCCATCGGCACAAGTGCGGTGGCCGCTTCACCCGCCACGGGAGATGCCACGACCAGCACGGTGAGTTCGCGCCCGTCGATGAACTCCTCGATCAGCGCCTCACCAAATTCGGCCACCGTCTCCTGCACCTTGACGGTGAGCGCGCCCAGGTCATGCACCAGCGACGCGGCGTCGATTCCCAGACTATCACCGGCGTGGGCCGGCTTGACGAAGAGCGGATAACTCAGCGCGCGGGTCGCCTCGGCGAGCTGGTCAATGCTGGTGGTCGTGACGTGCGCCGGACTCGCCACTCCGGCAGTGTACGCGACGTACTTCATCACCGGCTTGGAGACGTGATACCAGTTGGGGCTCGGCCCGGTGTACGGAAGGTGCAGCCGCTCCAGCCAATCGATCACGTCGATCGAGGGAATCTCCCATTCGAAATATCCATCGCAGAGATTCATGAAGATGTCATAGCCCTGCTCGGCCAGTGCCTTGAGTTGGCGATAGACCGTGAGCTTGTTGAGCAGAACGTGGTGTACCTCGTGCCCCGACAAAACAGTCGTCAGGTCGCGGGGCGGATCATACTGTTTGTAATCAACGTTGGTGGTCGAATAGTCGGGCTGGAGCACGCAGATCTTCATCGCTTGCCCACCGGCTCGACCAGGACACTCTCCTCCGTGGCGCGATCGAGCAGGTCGCGCACCAGATCAGCAAAGTTCCGACCGCCGAAGCGGAGGATCGCGCCGAGCGAGGTGTAGTTCTCGTCTTCCGAGAGACCGCACTGCGCGTTGACCTCGAGCACGTACAGATCGCCCGTCGCGGAGTCCATGCGCAGGTCCACCCTGCCGTAGCCATGGCCGCCCACGGCGGCGTAGGCCGCCCAGCTGAGCGCCTGGATGCGATCCGACAGCGCGTCCGGTACCTCGCGGTATTCCCAGAGACTGCCGCCGTCGCTCATCGGGCTCTCCTGCTCATGCACTTCCCAGAGCCGGTCGTAGGAGAGGAACTGCTCGGTGGCCGGCAGCGCCTGATGGAAGACGCGCTCCGCCGGCGGGTAGATCGTCGCCCGATCGGGGGTCGTCGCTGACCCCGAGATGAAGGTGGTGAACTCCGGGCCCGCGATGTAGCGCTCGACGAAGACACCGCCACTCACCAGGTCCCAGCCGTGATAGCCGCTGTGGAGGAGATCGACCTGCTCGCGGAGCGCGGCGCCGTCGGCAACCACCGACTTGACGGTGATCCCCATGCTCCCGGCCGATACCGCTGGCTTCACGATCAATGGTGCGCCCAACCGGCGGAAGAGGTGCGCCGTCGCCCGGGTGCCGCGCTTGACCACTTGCCATGGTGCGGTCGATACGCCGGCGGCATCGAAGGCGATCTTCATCTCGATCTTGGAGGTGGTGCCCTGGTAGAATGCTGCACTGGCGCCGGTGTAGAGCAGTCCGATCTCGTCGAGGTAGTGGATGACGGCGATCCCGGGCACGTCGTTGGACTCGTCACCATCACAAAGATTGAAGATCACCAGCTGTTGCCCTGCCATCTCCGCCACGGCAGCATCAATGGTGTCGCGATAGTTGCGTGGCGTCACCAGCTGCCAGCGCCAGGCGATCTCGAGTTTGGCAAAGGCCCGCTCGAACTCGGCATGGTTCTGTGCGTAGTCGGTGTAGTAGTCGATGGAGGGGTCCACCGTTTCAGCGCTGGGTACCAGCACCAGCACAAAGGTGGCCTTGCGGTCGGTTGCGTCCGGATCAGCAGCGCTGTCGGTCATGGCCTGAAGGTGAGGGAAGCTTCCGAATCACCGTCGCGTCATGAAATGATAATGCCCCGAATGGGATTGGCTACGTCCGGGGCGGGTCGAGTTGGCCCAGAAGCCCTGCCTAGAGCTGCTGGACGATCTCCTTCACAGTGGCCTCTGGTCCATTGTGCATCACCGAGAGAATCCCGTTTTCCATCGCGGCGGCCGTGGAGTACGGTTCGCTATGGCCGAGCACCTCGCCGCCCGCTCCCTTGAGGACGAAATACGGCTGCTGCGCCGAGGTCAGCTTCCGCTCGAAGCTGGCCTCGTCGGCCGAACGCTTCTTGACGGCGGCAATCCCGGCAGCGGCCTCGGCGTTGCTGTGAAAGCTGTTGCTGGTCAGGATGATTTCGCCGTTGCTGGCCTTGAGATTGTACATGTGGCGCTGGTTGGCGGTGCGCTTGAGCTCGAAATGTCCAGTCATGGTGTGCCTCGTGGTTGAACAGCTTTCCGCAGAATCCCGTGCCCGTCCCAAGGCGTCGTGCTGTAGTGTACTCTCCCGGACCTCGCCGCGACATCGGTGAAGGGCGCCCATGCCTCAAGAAAACTCCTGGCCGCCGACGCGATCGACCCTATCGGCAATGCTTCCACGCCCAGGAGATGACCTCCGCCGGATTGTTGAGTGACTTGGCCGTGAGAATTTCAGGCCCGGCCACGCGAACCACACGCTCGCGCCACTCCGGATCGGTCAGGGTGATGGTGCCGGTCTGGCGCTCCAGGTCCAGGTCCACCTCGCTATTCCGCCCAGGGGGAGTCGTGCTCGATCGGATCAGCCCACCCCCGCTGCTGGGGAGGGTAGCCCAGACGATCTGCATCGGACCCCGCCGGTCGGTGTAGCGGAGCGCCTTGCCCTCGGGGTCAAACCAAACGGAGACCGCTCGGCTCACCCCTTGGGAGGGCGAGGGGAACCAGACGGAGAGCCGTCGCTGACCGGGGGCCTGGTCGGCGTCAGGGCTTCGGGTACAGCGAGGGGGCGACGTGGTGGCATCGACCAATGGAGGGATCTCCTCCACTGGCACGACTGGGATCGAATCCGGCGCCTCCCGGCCGAGCAGCCGTGGGCTGTCGGGCGCGGTGCGCCTGCTCCCGGCGCTGAACGAGAAACGGAAGCTCGCTGCCTTTCCGGGGCGCGTCGAATGCACCTGCATCACCTCGACGATTTGCCCCGACGGAATCTTGACGTCCACCTGATGCGCATCGCACGACTCGCGCGTACCTGTGCATGATGACAGCTCCACAGTGTCCACGATGATGTCGAGCGGGAAGTCGTTCCGAAAGTAAATCGAGGTGTAGTTCTTGTCCTTCGCCGTTTCTTCCCAGGCCACCAGCAGTGTCCCACGGTTGCCCTTCGGCGCCTTCTGCTGCGCACTGGCCGACGTGGCGCCGATGGCGAGAGAGAGGAGTGCGACCGTCGCGGCCGCTAATGCATGAAGCTTTGGCATCCGGGAACCTCGACAGTATTTCCGTGTATCGGAGTTCGTGAAGGTTGCTGCACCAGAGCGGACATGCAACCGCCTTGGTCTCCTACGCTACTTCCTGACCGGAACCATCCGCTCCCGCGCCGATTCCTGCCCGCTCACCACGTCCTTCACCCGAATCACCAGTCGATAGGTTCCCTCTGCCAACTCCTTGAGCGACAACTCCCGGTGGACCGTCTCCCGCATCGCTCTGGCCACGCTCTTCGACGTGATCACACTGGTCGGCGCCTTCGGCTTGCCAGTGGTCTTCCACAACTCATAGCGCGTCTCGTAGCTGCGGCCCGTCACCTGCCCGTCCACTTCATAGCTGAGCAAGGCCGGCTCGTCGCGCCGCCAGGCATTGGTGGGGTTGAGCGGGAAGCTCTCGCCGTTGTGTTGCCACGAGAGCCCACTCCCGGCCCGGCCAATGATGGGGTCACTGAGGGCGAGCGACTTGCCGGTGAAGGCAGGCACCGGCACCCGTGGAAAACGCACACCACTCCCCGCACGATGCGCGGTATCACCCAGCACCACCGAGACGTCCCACTCTCCCACCGGTACCGGCACGGTGAAGTGTGCCGTCACAAACGCCGACTTGCTCACGCCACTCGGAGTGTTCCAGCTTCGCACCGTGTCAAACGCTGCGACAATTCTGTCGCTGGCCGAATCCCCCACCACTACCCGGATCCGGACCGCCGTCGTCGATGCCGTGTCCCGCTCACCACGATGGTCGAGCAGCTTCGCCACGGGAATGGCCACCACAATCAGCGTGCCGCCGTTGGGAATGCCATACGCTTGAATGATGCCATCCACCGACGAGTGATAGCTCTCCGGGTTGCCGTCGGTGCTCTCGGCGGTCTCGCGCATCGCCGTGTACTTCTCGACCAGTATCCGCTTCCGCGCTCTGGTCATTGGAACGCAGAACCAGGCATCGAGATTACAAATGGTCATCGCATCGCCTTCCGGGAGGTTGCGCGCGAGCATCCCGAAGCGAAGGCTTCCCACACCGGTAAAGCCAACGATCGTGGCCTTTGGCTGCGTCGCCCAAGCCCACACCTCCGCGTCTATTGCCTCGATGCCGGGGAGATTCGCCTTCCGCTCTGGCTCGCCGTGGCGCATATAGAGTCGACCGCGATCGTCGAGAATGGCATTGGTGGCGAAGAGGTGGTTCACCACGGTGAAGTCCGCGTGGGTCATGGCGCTGTCGATCGGTTGTGGTACGCCACGGGCGGTCGACCCATCGCGATCCCAACGATAGTTGCCGAGGCTGACACGCCAGCGCCGGAACTGCTCGGCGAGGCGCGATCCCGGCATCCGCGCGTCTTCAAGGTCGCGCCCGCTCCAGAATCTCCGCAGCCACGTCACGCGCGCTGATTCGTTGGGGAGCACCTTCCATTCGTCGCTCTCGTCCGGCGTCTCGATCCACGATATATCAGCGGTATACATCTCAATATCGGCCGAGTCGGCCACCTGGCTGGCCCCGTCGAAATACGCCGCTTCGCCGGCATCGTTCTCACCGCGCGCGAAGGCCACCTCCGCCTTGATGTGCAGCGCGAGTGCGCCACTGACTCCGCCACGAGCCACCAGACGATCCAGCGCCAGAGCGGCGGAATCGGCGGAGCCGCGTTCCACTTCCATGCGCACTCGCGTCAACGCCACATCGACCGGCACGTTCGCGGCATGACCGTCCACCGCCCGGAGGATCTTCAATTCGCGATTGGGGTCTGTCCAGATCTTCGGGTAGGGTGCCAGATGTTCAAGTCGGGCAGCACTTCCGGCGTCGCCCTGCCTGGCGAGAGCGAGCAGGGAGTCGAGCTGTGGAATGCGCCCCTGAGCCGGGAGTCTTGTGGCCGCGAGCAGCAGGCAAAGCAGCATGCCACGCCGGCGGCGCAGCTGAGGCAGCATTCGGCAAAGCACGGCGGGGGTGCCCGGCATGGGGTCGCTCACTACGTGGGTGAATCGGATGTCAGCTGTTGCCCTCGGGGCGACCGCGCGACGTGCGGAGGAGGGGCCCCCGATCAATCTGCGGCGGAACTGCGAAAGTGTCCAATCGAAGCACCTCGCTAAGCCCAGGATTGCTGATAGCATATGTATGGCGTATTATGTATGTCATGAAGCGGACCACCATGTACTTCGACGACAAACTCCTGGCTCAGCTCCGTCGTCGCGCCAAGGCGGAGAACGTCAGCTACGCGACGCTGGTCCGTGAGGCCCTCGTTCGCTATCTCGCCGAGCCCACGACCGGCGGTGGTCTTCCGTCGATCGCTGGGAAGTTTTCCAGCGGGACGTCCGACACCTCCTCCACCGTCGATGCCCTCCTGTGGCGCGACCCGCACTTGTGACCATCGTCGCCGACACCGGCGCGCTCTATGCCCTCATCGATGCGAGCGACAGTTGGCATGAGCGAGTGGTTGCGTGGTGGAAGACCAACAGCACGCCGATCGTCATTCCGGTCACGGTCCTGCCTGAGCTCACCTGGTTGTTGCAGACGCGGATTGGTCCTGACGCCGAGGCGGCGTTTGTGCGAGCGGTGGTCGATGGTGAATTTGTGGTCGAGCAGCTCGAATCGGCCGACCTGGCTCGCGCCTCAGCGATTCTTGAGCGCTACGCTGATCTCCCACTGGGTTTCGTCGATGCGACCATTGTTGCAGTGGCAGAGCGCCTCGAGACACGCGAAGTCCTCACCACCGATCGGCGTCACTTCAACGTGGTGCGGCCGCCCAAGGGGAAGTTCACGCTGGTGCCGTGAGGCGCCCTACTTCCTCACCGGAATCATCCGCTCCCGCACCGACTCTTCTCCGCTCACAACGTCCTTCACCTTGATCACCAGCCGATAGCTGCCGGGCTGCAGCTCCTGGAGCGCCAGCTCCCGGTGTACCGTCTCGCCCACCGCCCGCGCCAGATTCCTTTGGCAGCGTTGCCCTCGGGGCGGCCGAGCCCCTGTGCTACGTGCGGCGGCCTCGGCGCTTTGGCTCCGTCGGTCGCGCGCGCTTGGTGGACACCGCTTCGACGATCCGGTCCCCGGCGCCAGCCCGCTCCTCTCGGATGAGAGCAACGAGCTCGCCACGCTTCAGGGAGCTTCGCACCCCCGGCACATCCAGGGGAGAATCCATGTTGACCACCGGCTGCAGGACAAACGTCGAGCCATCCTGTCGGCGGATCTGTACCCGGCCATCTCGCCGTGCTTGGTCAAGCAGGCTCGCGAGGCGTTGGCGGGCTTCAGAATAGGTGTAGGTCTTCATCGTCAGAACTCCACGAGAACAATGCCGACCTGTTTCGCCACGGGCCGCAAGCGGCCGTCGAGCGTCAAGAGCGGGGCTCGCAATTACAATTTCGCACCACCGACTAAGGCCAAGGATGGCGACGAAGGTGGAAGAATCCGTCGTCGTCCTTTGTTCCAACATAGATCGCGCCGACACCCGTACCAAAAATTCGTTCGCGCGGATCGAGTTGAATCAATTGCTCGCTCACCCCACTATGTGCAACCGCGTCGAATAGAAGGCCTTCCAGTTCGGTGGCGCTCGCTCGTGCCACCAGAACTTTTCCGTCCTGAGTGGCGAACAGTGGGTATGCCACAGTGAACGGCGGAATTTCGGTGGGCCACGAAGGCAGACTGTCGGGAGGACTTGCTTTCCCCTGCCCCGCGAGACCTTGCATGTAGCTGCGCTTGACGCGATCATCGACTGGCACGTGTTGATAGGGTATCGGGCGGCCAAGGGTCCACCGACCCGCCGGACTCCGCCAGTCCACTCGGTATGGCTTTACTCGGACAACAGCCAACCAGCCGTCGTATGCGAGAATGGCGCGTTCGTAATGGGCGTACGGTGGCCTCGGACCATCCAGCCATGGATCAGGCGGTCGAAGCCTTGCTACCGTGTCCCGCCGACCCGACCCTCTTGAGTTCAACACGACATAGGAAGAGTCGGTCTCGACCCTGATTGCGCCCCGACGTATCGGTTCAATACTGCCAATATTTCCATACCTGTCGGTTCCGATCGGCTCTGAGCCTGCTGGAATCACTACTCCCGCCGGCGGCACGTTGCCGAGAAACTCCTCTTGGAACAGCAGGATCCATCGCCGTCCAAAGCTATCTACCATCAGGCTAGAGTCTCCGCCAATCGGCAGGATCGGTGCCGGATATGTGTATTCACCAGGGCCGCTCCCACGGCGCCCGATATCGCGAACCGTGCCACCTGAGAAATCGACCACTGCGGCTCGCTTCTCAAGGGGGTCAGTGAGAAGCACCCTGCGATCTGATAATTCTCGAATGGAAGTGATCGAAGTGATAGGTGTGCCCAGTGTGGCGGTCGGGGGGCGGAGCTTAGTGGTACGAGGTGTCTGAGACTGCAAACTTCCGCAGAGTCCCCAGCAGAACCCCAAGAGTACCCAGACTCGTTTACTCATCAAGCCCCCTCGGCTGGCGTCGTAGCACAAATGAAGCATCGGGTATCCCGAACCACCACCGCCACGCCACAGCCGCATTGAAGCCTAGCGGGCCGACCGCAAAGCGGCCTTGACGATGCTCGCCAAAGAATCCATTCGGAAGGAAGAGTATCGTAGTCCATTGATGACGATCGTGGGAGTGGCCTCGATTCTGATGCTATCCCCGAGGGCAAGGCCCCGTTCGACTCTGGGAATCCGCTTCGAACTCTCTACGCACTTCTCAAACTCTGGCGTGTCCTTGACTCCTGCCTCCGTCGCTAGCGTACTCCAGGCTTTTAGTCCGAAGGAGTCCTGTTGCGCGTAAAGCAAGTCGTGCATCTGGCTAAAGCGTCCTTGTGCGAACGCGCATTCCGCGGCTCGAGCAGCCGGCCGTGAAAATCGATGGTATGGCAAGGGGAAGTGGACGAAAAGAATCGCAACACTGTCCCCGAATTCAGCCTTCGTCCGAACGAATTCCTCGTGGAACCTGCGGCAGGAAGGGCACTCAAAATCGGCAAATTCTACTATGGTCACCGGAGCATTGCTGTCGCCGATCCACACGCCGGCGGATTTCCAGCTTTCCCAATCAGGTACTTTCACAGGCGGTTTGCCTTCCGCGAACGAAGCCGGAGAAGTCGTTGGGAAGAACTCCCGCTTTGCCAGCACCGCCGCGACCACAAGAGCCGCAATGGATAAACTTACCGTCGCGACACGATCGAACGCCTCGCTCATGTCCTAGGTCCCCCTGCCGCAGTGACTGTTGTTTGGGCTGCCTGAGACTCGCCCGGCTTGCCTTCAACGATTTCCTTATAGGGCAGCCAAATTCGACTTCAGCTGAAAAACCTCGAATCGAGCTCGGTCAGTTGACCAACTGCCGCAGGCACACGATCCCACCCAGGCGTTAGCTACACCTGAATCCTTCACTAAACGCCTCGCAGGCAACCTGCGGGTAAGCGCACGTGCTGATGGCGCCGGAAGTAAAGCATTTGGATACGCACAGGGCGTCTCTTTCCTGTACTGTTGGACAGCCGCCCAAATCCAGAGTCCAACAGACAGAGCAGTGATTCTCTTCGCTCTTGTTGCTCGCCTTCACGACCGGTGGATCCGCAAGTGCAAACAAGCCGAGTGCCACCGTTGCCAAAGCCTTCAAATGGATCGAGTGCCTTGTAGCCATTTCGTCCTCCGGAAATCTGGTGAGGTACTCCTTCCTGAATAGCACATAGCATCTTCGGTCAACGATGCTTCCGATGGCCCCATCCCGCCATCACCCATCTACCGCTCCCCCTCAAGGGGCTCCCCCATTTGGTCCTCCCTCCGCACCTCCGCCCATAGCACCGCCACGAACAACCTGTCGTGGATGCCTGTGCGGTCGAACAGCTGGCTGAAGTGTCGCTTGACCGTTTCTGGATGGATGTCGAGATGCACCGCGATCGCCTCGGTGCTGGTGACCCCAGCAACCAGCGCATCGAGAATCTTGGGTTTGGATTGACTGCGGCAGGCAACATGTCGCAACCGCACGCGCAGCTCGGCCCGGGTGGGCTCAGGGTGCGTTCCACGTGGCGGCTGCCCGGCAGTGAAGCCTGGCATGGGGACGCTCGGGAATTGGTGAGCATGCGTTGATGTCGAGGTATACCCAACATCTACCCCCCCCCCCCCGGAATCGTCAAGTCCTCCGGTCTTACTGGCTCGCCCCACCCCCCGCATTACCTTGCGTCGTGCCTCGCATGCTCCTCCTTGCCCTCGCGCTGGCGATCATCGCCTGCGGTCGGAAGACGCCCCCCGAAGGGGAGCTCTCCCCGGCGGTGCTCGTCTCCGGCAAGCCCGAGATTCCCTATCCGCCCGAACTCTTCAATCGGCGCGTCGAGGGCGAGGTGCTGCTCTACTTGGTAGTCGACTCAACCGGCGAGGTGCTGCGCGACTCCACTCGCATCGCCAAGTCGAGTGGCCAGTCCGCCTTCGACGCCGCCGCACTCGAGGCAGCAGCACGACTCCGCTTCACCCCGGCCCATCGCGGCGACGTGCCGGTGGAAGCGCCCATCCAGGTCCCCATCATCTTCACCCTTCCCGATTCCCTCAAGGCCAAATGACCGCACCCCATCAACTGCCCTACGACTCGGTGCTCGAGACCATCGGCTGGACGCCACTCATCCGCCTCTCGCGTATTTCGGCCGGACTCCGCACACCGATCTACGGCAAGGCGGAGTACGTCAACCCGGGCGGCTCGGTGAAGGACCGCATCGGGCTCGCCATCATCGAGGGGGCGGAGAAGTCTGGTGAACTGAAGCCCGGCGGCACCATCGTGGAGGGGACCAGCGGCAACACCGGCGTCGGTCTCGCCGTCGCCGCCGCCATCAAGGGCTACCGCTGCATCTTCACCCTGCCCGACAAGATGAGTCAGGAAAAGGTTCGCCTGCTCAAGGCCTACGGTGCCGAAGTGGTCATCACGCCCACCGCCGTGCCGCCCGATCACCCCGAGAACTACGTCATGAAGGCGAAGCAGATCGTCCATGACACCCCCGGTGCCATCCTCGCCAATCAGTTCTACAACCAACTCAATCCCGAGGCGCACTACGCCACCACCGGCCCCGAGATCTGGACCCAGACCGCCGGCAAGGTGACCCACTTCATCGCCGGCGCCGGCACCGGCGGCACCGTGAGTGGCACCGGCAAGTATCTGAAGGAGAAGAATCCCGCCATCCGCGTGATCGGCGGCGACCCGGTCGGCTCGCTCTACGCCGGCTATCACCGCACTCGTCAACTTGGGTCCGACGGCGCTCCCTACAAGGTGGAAGGCATTGGCGGTGATAAGGCGCCCACCGCCTGCTGGTGGGATGTGATCGATGAGTTCCGCCAGGTCTCCGACAAAGACGCCATGATGACGGCGCGGCGCCTCGCCCGCGAAGAAGGCATCCTCGTCGGTGCCTCGGCCGGCGTGAACGTCTTCCTCGCCATGCAACTCGCCCGGGAAATTGACGATCCCAACGCCTGCATCGTCACCATTCTCTGCGACACCGGGGAGCGCTACCTGAGCAAGGTGTTCAACGACGAGTGGCTCCAGGAAAACCAGCTGCTCGACACGCCCAAGCCCAACGTCGCCGACTTGCTCAAGCGTCGTGGCGATTCACCGGCACTGGTGCAGATGGCACCCACCGGCCAGGTGCGCCAGGCACTCAACCTGATGAGCACCTGGAACGTTTCGCAGCTCCCCGTGATCGATAACGGCGAGTGCGTCGGCTCATTGGTCGAGCATACGCTGATGTCGCAGGCACTTGAGGAGCCGTCATTGCTCGATCGCGCCGTACGCGACGTGATGGAGGCACCGTTCGCCATCGTCGAGCCCAGCGTCACGCTCGATCGCCTGCTGCCGATGCTCACCCGCGAATCGCCCGCCGCGCTGGTGCGCGAGAACGGCAAGATCGCGGGAATTGTGAGCAGGTATGATGTGATGCGGGTGATGATTGGGAGATAGGAGAACGGAGAACAGAGAACAGAGAACAGAGAACGGTGAACGGTGAACGGTGAACGGTGAACGGAGAATGGGGAGCGGCGCAATGGGCAAGATGCATGGGATCACTCATCAGCCCCCGGACCTCCGTTCTCTGTTCTCCGTTCTCCGTTCTCCTCTCACCCCTCGACCTGCTTGGCGCGAAGTACTGTGAGCGCCGTCTCCCCCATCCGCTTTCTCTCCCCCACGCCATTCACCTGGTGCGTCGCCGCATGTTCGATCGCCAGGATGCGCGCGAACGGCTTCGCACGCCACATCTCGAGAATCCGATCGAGCACCTTCGATTCGTAGGGTGGGTCGACGAAGGCGATGTCATAGCGGTCGGCCTCGAGACGCGCGGTCCAGGGCACCGCATCCTTGCTGAAAATCCGCGACCGCTCGAGCAGTCGCAGCGCCGCCACGTTCGCGCGGAGCGCATGCAGCGACCCGGGACGGAACTCCACGAAGTCGGCGTAGCTGGCGCCGCGCGAGATCGCCTCGAGCCCCAACGCCCCAGTCCCTGCAAAGAGATCGAGCACGCGCGCGCCCTTGAGGTCAGGTTCCAGCATGGTCAGCAGCGCGTCGCGCACCCCCTCTGCCGTCGGCCTGACCCGCTTGTCCGCCGGTGAGGTCAGGTGCCGCCCCGCGAACTTCCCCTTCAGAATGCGCACAGCAGCCCCCAAGAATGGACGAACCCGGCCACAACATACCCCATCCTCTCACCGCTCCACTCTCGTCTCTCGGTCTTGTCCATCTCACCTCCGCACCGTACCTTTCCCGAAGATACCCCGAAACCGTCCCCTTTTCCCGAGGACCACATGTCCGATCCACAGCTGATTTCCCCTGAGCAGTTCAAGGACCACTGGCAGGGCCACCGCCGACTCACCCGCCGACTCCTCGTGGCCTTCCCTGACGACCAGCTTTGGACCTTCACCCTCGGCGGGATGCGCACCTTCGGCTCGATGATCGCCGAAATGATCCAGGTGGGGGCGCCCATGCTCAAGGGGATCATCACCGGCGAATGGGTCGGCAACGAGGTGAAGGGGGAGCCGAGCAAGGCCGAGCTGCTCACGCTCTGGGACGCCGACACCGCCACCATCGATGAGTTCCTCCCCAAGATTTCGCTGGCGCAATATCAGGAGCATAAGGTCGCCTTCGGGCAGTACCCGGGGTCGGTCTACTACCTGCTGCTCTACGGCATCGACAACGAGGTCCACCACCGCGGTCAGGGCTACGTCTACCTCCGCGCCCTCGGCGTCGAGCCACCGCCGTTCTACGAGCGGTAGGCATCCGGCGAGGCGAGGCATGTAAGGGCGAGGCATGCCTCGCCCCAACGCCTCGCCCATACATGCCTCGCCCCTACGCCTCGCCCCTATGCCCCGCCCCTACTAGGATCCAGCATGACCACGCCCCCCATGCGCATCCTCGTCCTCACCGGCGGATCCTCTTCCGAACGTGATGTCGCCATCGCCTCGGCGCGGCAGGTCGTCGCCGCACTGCGCAGTCGCGGGCACACCGTCACCGTCGCTGACACCACCACTGGCGTGCTCGACGCGGCGGCCGAGTCGGTGCTGCTCGCGACGACAGTCGGCACCGAGTGGCCCGACACCGCGGCCCTCGCGGCGCGCGAGCGCGAGTTCCTCCTCGGCGCGATGATCAACGACCCGGCGGTACGGAATGCGGACGTCGTCTTTCTCGCGCTGCACGGTGGCCGCGGCGAGGACGGCACCATCCAGCACATCCTCGATGTCGCCGGCATTCGCTACACCGGTTCAGGGCCGCTCGGCAGCGGCATCGCTCTCGACAAGGACATCGCCAAGCATCTTTTCCGCCAGGCCAAGGTCCCCACCGCCGACTGGCTGATGGACCTCCCCGACGTCCCCGTGGCGGTGGAGCAGGTCGAGAAAACCCTCGGCTGGCCCGTGGTGGTGAAACCCAGCAGGGAGGGGTCCACCGTAGGGTTGTCGGTGGTGCGGGAGCCGGCGACCTTCGCCGCGGCCGTCCTCGAGGCCCGCAAGTACGACGCCGAAGTGATGGTGGAACAGTTCATTCCGGGGCGGGAGCTCACGATCGGGATCCTTGGCGCCGAAGCTTTGGCAACGGGGGAGATCATCCCCCAGCACGAGCTGTTCGACTACGAGTGCAAGTACACGCCAGGGATGTCGGAGGAGATCTTTCCGGCGCATCTCCGGCCGGAGGTGGCTCGGGAAGTGGAACGGCTGGGGTTGGCCGCGCACCAAGCCCTCAAGCTGAGCGGCTACTCCCGGGTAGATTTTCGCTTGACACCTGAGGGAGGCCTCTACTGTTTGGAGGTGAATACCCTCCCGGGTATGACGTCTACATCCTTGATGCCGCAGTCGGCCGCCGTGAAGGGGATCGAGTTTCCGGAGTTGTGCGAGAAGATTTGCGAAGAGGGACGGAGCGGATGAACGACACTATGCATCCACGCATCACCCCTTGGGTTGGCCGCCTGTTGGCGATCAACGCAGTCGTGCTGCTCGCGATGCAGACCGTCTTCACCTCGCCAGAAATTGAAAAGCTGCTCCAGTTCGACCCTGGCAAGCCATTCCTCCATCGCCCGTGGACCTTCGTCACCTACATGTTTGTCCACGCGAACCTGATGCATCTGCTCGCCAATTCGGTCGGACTCTTCGTCTTCGGGCCACCGGTCGAGCGGCGCATGGGCTCGCGCGCCTTCATCACCTTCTACCTCTACTGCGGCATTCTCGCGGCAGTGTTCTGTTTGGTGCTGCAGAGCATCTATCCCCAACCAGCATTTCTCGGCGCGAGCGGAGCCATCCTGGGCCTCGCCTTCGCCTTCGCGAAGCTCGCCCCCGATGCCGAGTTGATGATCTTCCCGCTCCCGATGCCGATCAAGGCGTCGCGGTTCATCTGGCTCTTGCTGGGGCTTGATGTGGTAGGGGCGCTCTTCCTGCACGACAACATCGCCCACTTGGCCCACATCGGCGGCGTCGGTGCGGCGTGGCTCTACTTCACGATGCAATCGATCGCGCGCCCAGTCGAAACGCTGCCGATCCCCTCGTTCCGCCCGCGTGCCACGGTGGCGGTGAGTGTCGACGATGCCACCGGGCGGCAGCCGGCTCGCTCGCGTGCACCGCTGCACCGGGAGCCAGTTCCCACTCCGACCGACCTGCAGGCCGCCGAGGCGTTGGAGGTTGATCGGCTGCTGGACAAAATTCACGTACTCGGCATCACCTCCCTTATGCCTGAGGAGCGCCGCTTCCTCGACAGCGTCGCCCTCCGCCGCCGGGACACCCCGCCGCAGCATTGATCGTGCGCTAGATTCCCTCCTTCCACCACCTTCAATCCCGAGGCGCAATGCCGCGGCGGGTACTCCGCATCCACCCCGACGACGATGTGCTGGTCGCGCTCGGCGACCTGGCCCCTGGCGAGGTCGTCGAGCACGACGGCGAACAGCTCACCCTGGTCACTGCCGTGTCGGCCAAGCACAAGGTCGTCGTGCGCGATCTCGCCATCGACGATCCGGTGGTCATGTACGGCGTGCTGATCGGGCGGGCCACGCGCCCCATCCCGCGCGGGGCGGCGCTCACCACCGACAACGTCCGTCACGACGCCGCCGCGATCGATCTCACCGCGCTGGTCGGCCGTGCCTGGCGCGCACCGGACGTCTCCCGCTTTACCGGGCGCACCTTTGACGGCTATCATCGCGCCGATGGCCGAGTGGGCACCCGCAATCTCTGGCTGGTGCTGCCGCTGGTCTTCTGCGAGAATCGCAACGTCCGCACCCTGCAGGAAGCATTCGATCGCGAACTGGGTTACGGCACGCCGGAGGTCCATCGCCTCGCGGTGCGCGAGATGGCCCGCCGCTACCGACAGGGTGAGGCGGTCGACGCACCGCTCTCCGTCGGGGCAACTGCCGCCGCAACCGAACGCCCCTTCCCCAATCTTGATGGCATTCGATTCCTCACCCACGAGGGAGGTTGTGGTGGCACCAGGCAGGACACGCGAGCCCTCTGTGGTCTCCTCGCCGGCTACCTGGTGCACCCCAACGTGGCTGGCGCGACTGTCCTCTCGCTCGGCTGCCAGCACGCCCAAGTTGAGATCCTTTCCGAAGAGATCGCCCGCCGCGATCCATCCTTCGCCAAACCGCTCTTCACCTTCGAGCAGCAGCGGATGGGCACCGAGGAGGCGCTGATGCAGGCGGCGATTCGCGAGACCTTCGCCGGCTTCATCGAGGCGAATCGGGCGACTCGCGCTCCCGCACCGCTCTCCGCCCTCCATGTCGGCCTCAAGTGCGGCGGCTCCGATGGTTTCTCGGGCATCTCGGCCAATCCCGCGATCGGCTTCACGGCGGACTTGCTCAGCGCGCTCGGCGGCACCACCCTGCTGGCCGAATTTCCCGAGCTGCTCGGGTCGGAGCAGGAACTGATCGAGCGCTGCACCGCGCCGGCCCTCGCCGAGCGCTTCGCGGGGCTGATGCAGGCCTACAACGCGCAGGCTCAGGCGGTGGGTTCCGGCTTCGAGATGAATCCGTCTCCCGGCAACATTCGCGACGGCTTGCTCACCGACGCCATGAAATCCGCCGGCGCCGCGCGCAAGGGCGGCACCGCACCGGTCACCGATGTGCTCGACTATCCCCAACGGGCGACCACGCCCGGGCTCAACCTGCTCTGCACGCCGGGCAACGACGTGGAGTGTACCACGGCACAGGCCGCGGCCGGCGCCAACATCATTCTCTTCACCACCGGACTCGGCACGCCCACCGGCAACCCGGTCGCGCCGGTGCTCAAGCTCGCCACCAACAGCATGCTGGCGCGCCGCATGCCCGACACCATCGACATCGACTGCGGTGCCGTCGTCTCCGGCGAGGCGACGATCGAGGAGATGGGCGAACGCATTCTTGACCTGGTCATCGAGACCGCCAGCGGACGGCATATCACTGCTGCTGAGCGTCTTGGACAGTGGGACTTCATACCCTGGAAGCGGGGAGTGTCGTTGTGACGGAACCGTTCATGCTCACCGGTCGGGTCGCGGCGGTCACCGGCGCGGCCAGCGGGATCGGGCGCGCGATCGCCGCCGAATTCGTACGCGCCGGCGCCACGGTGCATTGCCTTGATCGCGACCACGACGCCGTGCAGGCCGTTGCCCGCGAACTCGGTGACGCGGCCCGCGCGCATCACTGCGATGTCAGTGACGCGGATGCCGTCTCCCGAACCTTCGATGCTATCGCGGCCACGGCGCCGCTGCACATCCTCGTCAACAATGCCGGAGTGTCGCACATCGGCAACATCGAAAGCACCACCCCGGCAGACTTCGAGCGGCTCTTCCGTGTCAACGTGCAGGGGGTCTATCTCTGCACCCGGGCGGTGGTCAGTGGGATGGCCGAACGTGGCCATGGCGTCATCCTCAACATGGCATCAGTGGCGGCGACGGGCGGGCTCGCCGATCGCTTTGCCTACTCCATGACCAAGGGAGCAGTCGTGACCATGACATTGTCAGTGGCCCGCGACTATGTCACCCGCGGCGTCCGCTGCAACAGCATCTCTCCCGGACGGGTCCACACCCCGTTCGTCGACAACTATCTCGCCCACACCTATCCCGGCCGCGAGGCGGAGATGTTCGCCAAGCTCGCCGCGACCCAACCGGTGGGACGAATGGGTCGTCCGGAAGAAGTGGCGACCTTCGCCCGTTTCCTTGCCAGTGATGAGGCCGCCTTCATGACGGGCACCGACTACCCCATCGACGGCGGCTTCCTCCGCCTCCACGGATGAACTCATGCGATTGATTCGATTCGGCCCGCCCGACAACGAACGCCCCGGCATTCTCGACCGTCACAACAACCGTCGCGACGCATCAACGTTTGGCGAGGACTGGAACGAGGCATTCTTCGGCAGCAACGGTGTCGCGCGTCTCACCACCTGGCTCGCGGAGCGGGGCGATGCGCTCCCCACCATCGCGGAAGATGTGCGCTGGGCGGCCTGCGTCGCGCGCCCCTCAAAGATCGTCTGCGTCGGGCTCAACTACCGCGACCACGCGATCGAAACCGGCGCCGCGATTCCCACCGAGCCCATCCTCTTCGCCAAGTCCACCTCCTCGCTGGTCGGGCCGTTCGACGACCTGCACATGCCCCCCGGTTCGACCAAGTGCGATTGGGAAGTGGAGCTCGCGGTCATCATCGGTCGCCGCGCCACGCTGGTGAGCGAGGCCGACGCGATGGCCCATGTGGCGGGCTACGCCTTGCACAATGACTACTCCGAGCGCGCCTTCCAGCTGGAACATCTCGGCCAGTGGTTCAAGGGAAAGAGCTGGGACACCTTCGCCCCGCTCGGCCCGTTCCTCGCGACTACCGATGAAATTGCCGATCCGCACGCGCTCAATCTCTGGCTCACCGTCAACGGCGAGCGGTTGCAGCAGAGCAACACCAATCAACTGGTCTTCGGTGTCCCGCACCTGGTGAGCTACATCTCCCACTTCATGACGTTGCTCCCCGGCGACGTGATCTCCACCGGCACGCCGGCTGGCGTGGGGCTTGGCTTCAAGCCGCCGCGCTATCTCACGCATGGCGATGTGGTGGAGCTCGGCATCGACGGTCTCGGCACCTCGCGCCAGCGAGCGGTGGCGTGGGAAGCGCGGTGAGCGGTCGCCGGCGCGGTGTCGCCGAGCCGTCACTTCAGTGATGGTCCATCCGATCGACGCACATCAGCACTTCTGGCGCTTCAATCCGGTACGCGACAGCTGGATCAGCGAGGAGATGATGGTGCTTCGCCGCGATTTTCTCCCCGACGACTCCGCGCCGTATGCTGCTGGCGGTGTGGTCGCGGTGCAGGCCGATCAGTCCGCCGATGAGACCCGTTTCCTGCTCGAGCTCGCGGAGAAGTATCCGTGCATTGTCGGCGTTGTGGGTTGGGTCGACCTCCTCGCCCCCGATCTCGCCGACCAGCTCGCACACTGGCGCCGCGCCCCCGCACTCAAGGGCTTCCGGCACATCGCGCAGGCCGAGCCCGACGACTTTCTCGCGCGTCCAGAAATCGTTCGCGCCATCAATACGCTCGGCGAGCATGACTACACTTTCGACATCTTGATCTACCCGCAACAGCTCACTGCCGCCGAACAGCTGGTGGCGCGTGCACCGGGAGTGCGCTTCGTCCTCGACCACTGCGCCAAGCCACCGATCGCGAGCGGCGATCTCACCGCCTGGCGTGCCGGCATCAATCGCCTCGCGCGACACCCCAACATCTGGTGCAAGGTGTCGGGGCTGGTCACCGAGGCCGCCTGGTACCACTGGACCGACGACGACGTGTTCCCGGTACTCGACGCGGTGCTGGAGGCGTTCGGACCGCAGCGACTCCTCTTCGGCTCCGACTTCCCGGTCTGTCTTCTTGCGAGTACGTATCGCGACATGATCCACTCGCTGAGTCGCTGGGCCGAACGCCTGACAGTGCCCGAGCGTGCGCTGCTCTTCGGCGGCACTGCCCGTGCCGTGTACCACCTGGAGGGATGAGATGGATCTCGAGTTGACCGGACATGCAGTGCTTGTGACCGGTGGTGCAAGCGGCATTGGCGAGGCAATCACCCGAGCCCTGCACGCCGAGGGGGCGGTGCCGGTGGTGGTCGACCGCAATCCTGACGCGGTCGCGGCGCTCACCGACGCACTCCCCGGGCTGATCTCGGTTGTGGTCGATCTGCGTGACGCCACGGCCTGTGAGCGTGCGGTGTCTGAAGCAGTGAGACTGGCAGGTCGACTCGACGGCGTCGTCAACAATGCCGGCGTCAACGATGGCGTCGGCCTCGAGCATGGATCGCCAGAGCGTTTCCGTGACTCGCTCGCCACCAACCTGCACCACTACTATGACATCGCCCACTTCGCCCTGCCCCATCTCAAGGCCACGCGCGGCGCAATCCTCAACATCTCCAGCAAGACCGCGGTGACCGGCCAGGGCAACACCTCCGGCTACGCGGCAGCCAAGGGCGGCATTCTGGCGCTGACACGGGAATGGGCCGTGGAGTTGCTCTCCTATGGCGTTCGTGTCAACGCGATCATCCCGGCCGAGGTGATCACGCCACAGTATCGGAGCTGGCTCGAGGGGTTCGCCGATCCCGAGGCGAAGCGCGCCGCGATTCTCGCCCGAATTCCGCTCGAGCATCGCATGACGCTGCCTGAGGAGATCGCGGCGATGGCGTGCTTCGTTCTCTCCTCGCGGGCCGCCCATATCACCGGCCAGCATCTCTACGTGGACGGCGGCTACGTCCATCTCGATCGCGCCCTGACCTGATCGTCACACTCCGTCCAGTCGCCTGGAGTCTCGATGTCCGATCATGATGTGCCGCTTACCGAACGCCGCTTCCTGTTGCCGTTCATTCTGGTCACCACGCTCTTCTTTCTCTGGGCCATCGGGGTCAACCTCAACGACATCCTGATCCCGCACCTCAAGAAGGCGCTCGACCTGAGCGATTTCCAATCATCGCTCATCCAGACAGCGTTCTTCGGCGGATACTTCCTGATGGCGCTGCCCGCCGGCTGGCTGATGCGCCGATTTGGCTATCGCAGCGGCATTCTCATCGGCATCGCGCTCTGCGGCTTCGGCACCCTGCTCTTCCAGCCCGCCGCCACCGCGCGCTGGTACCCATTCTTCCTGCTGGCGCTCTTCGTGATGGCGTGCGGCCAGTGCGTCCTCGAGGTCGCGGCCAACCCGTACGTCACCCTGCTCGGTCCCGCGGAGAGTGCGGCGCGACGCCTCACCACGGCGCAGATCTTCAACGCCCTCGGGTCAGTGGCCACCCCTATTCTCGGTGCCCGGTTCATCCTGTCGAGTCAGCAGGCGCCGGTCGGCAATGCCGCAACGATTGACGCTTGGCGCGTCACCGAGGCTTCGAGCGTCAAGATTCCGTATCTCATCATCACGGCAATCTTCGTCGTCGTGGGAATCATCATGACACGCGCCAAGCTCCCCGAGGTGAAGGAGTCTGGCGTGGGAGGTGGCCGCGGGTTGGGTGATGCCTGGCGTCATGCCCATCTTCGTCGTGGCGTGATCGCCCAGTTTTGCTATGTCGGGGCGCAGGTGGGTGTCGCGAGTTTCGTCATTCGCTTCGCGAAGCACGCCGTCCCTGGCATGGAAGATGTTGGCGCGGCCTACTACCTCTTCTGGCACCAGGCCGGCTTCCTTGCGGGGCGCATCCTCGGCTCGGCGTTCATGAAGCGGATTCCCGCCCCCAAAATGCTCGCCGGAGTGGCCGTGCTCGGCTTCGTGGCGGCGGCGTTCGCGGCCACCGGTTCCGGAATCGCGGTGGTCTGGATGGTCGTCCTGCTGGGGCTGTTCCACTCGATCCAGTTCCCGACCATCTTCGCCCTCTCTCTCGAGGGACTCGGCGAGGACACCAAACTTGGTTCATCGCTGCTGGTGATGAGCATCGTGGGCGGGGCGATCATTCCCGCGGTGATGGGGCGGATCTCCGACGCCACCAGCATCCAGACCGCATTTTGGATTCCCGCCCTTTGCTACATCGTCGTGCTGCACTTTGCGGTACGCGGCCATCGTCACACGGCGGAGCTTGCCTCATGACCACCCGCTCCTGCCTCGCGCTCGACCTCCGAGACGACCCGGCGCTGATCGCCGAATACTGCCGCATGCACGAGACGATCTGGCCGGAGATTGCTGAGAGCATTCGCACGGCTGGAATCGAGAGCATGGAAATCTGGCGCACTGGCAACCGGCTCTTCATGATCATGGAGACCAACGATCGCTTCGACGGGAATGCCAAGGCCGCGGCCGATGCGGCCAACCCACGGGTGCAGGAGTGGGAGCAGCTGATGTGGCGCTTCCAGCAGCCGCTGCCGTGGGCCGACCCGGCACAGAAGTGGGTGCCGATGGATCGGATCTTTGACCTTGGCTCGGAGGACTGATCCGGTCATGCGCGTCGCCCTTGCTGTCCCATGTTACGTCGATCAACTCCGCCCTCAGGTAGCTCGGGCCGCGCTGACACTGCTCGAACGCCTCGGCTGCGAGGTAAGTCTCGACTTCGACGCGCCCTGCTGCGGCCAGCCGATGCACAACGCCGGCGCCGTGTCGGATGCCGTCGCGTCGGCCCAGCTCTGGGCCAGAAGCGCGGCACCATTCGATGCCATCGTGATGCCGTCTGGCAGCTGCACCCATCATGTTCGGCATCACCTTCCCTCGCTCGCCGACCCGGCTCAGGGTACTCACGCCGCGCGGGTCACCTATGAGTTCTGCGAATTCATTGCTGGCCCGCTCAGGATGCCAAAGTTGCCGGGCCGCTTCGGCCATCGGGTGGCGATGCACCTCGGCTGCCATGCCCAGCGCGGCCTGCGACTCGGCGGTTCCAGCGAGCTCCACCAGCTGCCCAGTGGACCGATGCACGCGCTACTCAGTGGCCTCGAGGGTCTCACGCTCGTGCCGCTCGACCGACCGGATGAGTGCTGCGGCTTTGGCGGATCGTTCGCCATTGGCGAACCGGAGCTGTCGGTGGCGATGGGCCGCGCACGAATCAAAGACTACACCTCGCACGAGGCCGAGGTGCTGGTAAGCAGCGACCCGTCCTGCCTGATGCACCTCGAGGGGATCGCCCGTGCGCGAGGTCCCATCCGGCCGAGTGGAGCGAGAGAGCTGCGGGCGATGCACATCGCCGAGCTGCTTGAGGAGGCGACGCGATGACCCCGACCCATCCAGAAGCCGCGAAGAAGTTTCTCGCCGATCCCGGCCGCTCCGACTGGCACGACCAGGCGCTCTGGTTCATTCGCGCCAAGCGAGATCGCGCCACCGACCTGCCCGAGTGGGAGGCGCTGCGCGACGCTGGTGCCGCGATGAAGGCGCACGCCATGAGTCGGCTCGGTGAGTTGCTCGAAGAATTCGAACGACGGGCCGCTGCCTCAGGGATCACGGTGCACTGGGCGCGTGACGCTGCCGAGCACAACCACGTGGTGCGCGACATCCTGACCGCCGCAGGCGTGAAGCGCGTGGCGAAGAGCAAGTCGATGCTGACCGAAGAGTGTGGTCTCAACCCCTTCCTCGCCGCCGCCGGCATCGAGGTCGTCGACACCGACCTCGGCGAACGTATCGTCCAGCTCGCCGGCGAGCCGCCGTCACACATCGTGTTGCCCGCGATTCACTGGAAGAAGGAGGAGGTTGGCGCACTCTTCCATGTCCACATGGGAACACCCGAAGGTGAGTCATCACCCGACGCGCTCGCTGCCGCCGGTCGCGACCATCTCCGCGATGCCCTGCTCCACGCCGACGCCGCCATCACTGGGGCGAACGCGCTCATCGCGGCCACCGGTGGCGTCGTCGTCTGCACCAATGAAGGCAACGCCGATCTCGGCATGCATTCGGCGCCGGTCCATATTGTCTGCGTCGGCATCGAAAAGATTCTCGCCTCGCTCGACGATCTCGGCGTGCTGCTCCGGATTCTGGCGCGGAGCGCCACCGGGCAGCCGATCACCGCCTACACCACCCATGTCACCGCACCGAGGCCGGGCACCGCGATGCATGTCGTACTGGTCGACAACGGCCGCACTCAACGCCTCGCCTCGCCCGAGTTCCGGAGCGCGCTGCACTGCATTCGCTGCGGCGCCTGCCTCAATACCTGCCCCATCTATCGTCGCAGCGGCGGACACAGCTACGGCTACGTCATTCCCGGGCCGATCGGGGCGATCCTTGCGCCGTCCGTCGACCTGGAGGCACACCGCGCGCTCCCCTTTGCCTCCACGCTCTGCGGATCGTGCGGCGATGTCTGCCCAGTGCGGATCGATATCCCAGCGCAATTGCTCGCCTGGCGAGCGCGGGTACCCGCGAAGCCTGCGCTCTTCGCCCGGCTCGGACGGCTCCTTGCCGATCGCACCCGCTTCGAGCGCGTGGGCCGCTGGGCGCGCCGAGTCGTGCGCCTGGTCCCCACCCAATGGTTCGGCGGCCGGTGGAATGCGTGGACCCGCCCCGGGCGAGCGCTCCCGGTGGTTCCGGCGGAGTCGTTCCGTGACTGGGCCCGTCGCACCGGGCGCCGCAAGTGAACGCGCGCGAGATGATTCTCGACGGCATTCGCCGGGCCGCTGTCCCCTTCGCGCCCGCAGCAGCGCCGCTCACGAGCTCGAACCAATCGCACGATCTGATCGAGCAGTTTCTGGCCGTGCTCGCATCGGTCGGTGGCGCCGGCGTCGTGCGCCAGCGCGACCAGTCCGTCGATGCGCTGCTGCAATCGTTCCTCGGCGACGCGTGGACAGCGGCCGTGGTGGTGCCGGGGCGCTTCGCGGTAGCAGAGAATGGCGCGGTCTATGTCGATGCGGCCGATCTGGCGTCGCGGACCGACATCGTCCGGAGCGAGCACCTGGTCCTGCGCGTCCCGGCAAATCGCCTGGTGCCGACGATGCATGAGGCGGTGCGACTGATGCCGGCAGACTCGGCGTGCGGCTGGTTCCTCAGCGGACCGTCGAAGACCGCCGACATTGAGCAGGCGCTGGTCAT
Source organism: Gemmatimonadales bacterium (assembly GCA_038205305.1). Classification (GTDB taxonomy): domain Bacteria; phylum Gemmatimonadota; class Gemmatimonadetes; order Gemmatimonadales; family GWC2-71-9; genus Palsa-1233. Next base: position 1,003 of record JBBRBZ010000025.1, on the reverse strand, counting down.
CGGGGCCCAGGGCGCCCGCACCCTGCATGTCCTGCTCGATCCCGAATGAACGGGCCATGATTCTCGACCTGATCACCCCGTGGGTCACGGCGTCCGGCTCTCTCCACATCGAGGAAGACACCGCGGCGCTGCGGCGACGCCATGCACCATTGCTTGACTTGCTGCAGCGGCAGCGGGCACCGCACGCCGACAGCTACCCCTTCCCGGTCGCGAGCAATGTCCGCTACCGCCTCGCCGCCCAAGCGAGCGATCCGGGCGTGCAGCAGGCGCTGCGCGACCAATTGAGCGCAGCGGACGATCTCGGCATGCTCACGCCATTTTCCGTCGTGCTCTTCGCTGGCGGTGATGATGGCGACCCGATGGAACCGCTCCCCGGCCTGCGGCCCACCGTGGTGCTGCTGCTCGACCGCTGCGAGGATGCCGTCGATCGAGCGCTGGCACTCGCACGCGGCGTGGCCGCACTCACGCGCTGGTGCGCCCCGGATTCCGAAAGCCCACTGAGGGCGATTGACCAGTCCCGTTGGAATCGGTGGGAACTCGCCCGGGTGATTCCCCTCGCTGAGTGGCTCTACGCCGAAGGGCTCGGCGTCCATCTCGCCCGGACGCTCATGCCGGAGGCGCCGCTCCATCGGTTGCTGGGACTCTCACCCGGCGCACTCCGCCGGCTGCGGCAGCGGGAACACGCCCTCCGCGAGCTGCTCGAAGCCGACCTCGATCAGAGTGGGATCGGTCTGGTGCTCCGCTGGCTGACCCCCAAGGCGCCGACGTCCGCGCGGACCAGCGGCAACGTGGTGTTGCCGCCCTTCGCGGGGCGCTACCTGGCGTGGCGGATGCTGGACGAACGGGTGGGGCGGGTAGGAATTGGCGAGGCGGCGCGGGGGGGGGGGGGGGGCCAGGGGGGGCCCCCCACACCCCCCGCGGGCCCCCACCCCCCCCCCAACCCCACACCCCACCCCCCCAAAGACGTGAACCCGCAAGAAACACACAAATGGCGGAGACCAGA
>JBBRBZ010000024.1:0-28904 GCA_038205305.1 Gemmatimonadales bacterium | reverse complement strand
GCGGTCTCCTGTTCACCCCGGAAGTATCCCGGCAGCAGCCAGAGCGCCACGCCAATCCGTCCGAAGAGATAGCCGATCGGCAACTGCAGGAAGGTGAGATCGCCACGCGCGCCGACACCGGGGATGGAGATCACCGTCACGGCGCTGGTCTCGGTCGCCACGATCGACAGCAGCACGCTCCACGCCGGCAGGTCCCGCGCCCCGAGGAAGTAGTCGCTCGAGGACCGCTGCGACCGCGAGAACCACAGGCCCAAGCCCAGGGTCGCGAGGAAGTAGACGATGACGACGGCGAGGTCGATGGTGGTCAACTCAATGTCCGCCGGCGGGTGAGGGGAAGAGGAGGACGGTGGATGGAGAAGAATGGGTCCAAACTACGGGTCAGGAAAGGTCGGGAACCAAAACGGGGCCCTCCTTGGGCCCCGCAGTTACCACCATCCACCAACCACCATCCACCTCTAGGCGGTAAAGCTGGTCCCGCAGCCGCAGCCGCCCGTGGCGTTGGGGTTCTCGAAAGTGAAGCCGCTCCCCTGCATGGCGGTGACATAGTTGATGGTCACGCCGGAGAGGTACTGCGCGCTGAAGGCATCGATGAAGACCCGGACGCCGTTGATCTCGGCCGTGAGATCGTCCTCGGCGGGCTTGTCTTCGATGTTGAGGGAATACTTGAAGCCGGAGCAGCCCCCAGGCAGCACCGAGACCCGGAGGCCGGCGGTTTCCTTGGGGATGTCATCGCCACTCATGAACTTGTTGACTTCGACCACGGCGTTGTCCGTGAGGACGAGGACAAAGCCCTCAGGCAGGGCCTGCGGATTGGTTTCGGTCTCGCTCATCGTCATGCTGAACTCCTGTCGTCGGACGGAGGTTTCCCGCCAGTTACGCCTTGAAGATAGCGCCCATCACGGTGGAACAATACGGCCCGCTCCCGGGTTCCGGGGCGGCCTCAGTGGGGCCTCCTGGGCACCCCGGGGAACACTGCCTGCATCACGGCGTCGGCGACCACGGCCCGGAAAAGCCCGAATTTTGGGGTGTTTCGGGTGGGATTGACCCGGTTGGAGAGGAGGACGATGACGATCTCCCGCTCGGGATCGACCCAGATGGACGTGCCGGTGAAGCCGGTGTGCCCGAAGCTCCTGGCCGACATGTAGTTGCCCGCCGAAGAGACGCCCGACGGGGTGTCCCAGCCGATCCCTCGGGAGGAGCCGGGCGGGTGGTCCTGCTTCACGGTCCAGGTCTGGAATTCACGGGGCGGCTGCAGGGGACCATCGACGCGCTTGCCAAGCGAGCCGGCGAGCGCCCACTCGCCGAAGCGCAACAAGTCCTCAGCATCGCTGAACAAGCCAGCGTGACCAGAGACGCCATCCATCCACGCCGCATTCTCGTCATGGACCTCACCGCGAATCTCGCGCTTGCGCCAAGGGTCAACCTCGGTCGGGGCGATCTCCGGCAGCCAGCTCTTGGGCGGGAGGTAGCGCATTCTCCGGAATCCCAGCGGCTTCACAACGCGCTCAGTGAAGAGCCGGTCGATCCGCTCGCCGTACTGCTTCTCGATGATCGCCATCATGGTGATGGCACCGAGGTCGGAATACACCATGCGCTCGCCAGGCGGCCGGTCGAGATCGGTGGTGATGGTGCGCAGGATCGCGCCGGGTCGAACGAAGGTCTCGTGCCAGAGCGAACGGTCGGCGGGCAGGCCGCTGTCGTGCAGCAGCAGGTCGCGAACCGTCACCTCACGCTTCGGGCCGGTCCCGCGGGCGAAGTCCGGGAGGTAGTGCACCACAGTGCTGTCGAGGACCACTTTGCCTTCTTCGACTGCCATCATGGTGAGGGTGGTCAGGGCGATCACCTTGGTGAGTGACGCCATGTCATAGAGGGTCTGCCCAGTGGGGCGTGGGGGATCGTTGACGCCCAGTCGACCGGTGCCGTAGATGAAATGCTTCCCCTTGATGGAGACGGCGAGCACTGCGCCGGGGGTGGCACCGGCTTGGACGGCGGAGTCGAGCACGGCAACCGCCGGCGCGAGGGTATTCGCCAGCGAAGGCGAATTCGGCAGCGGCGGTGCGTGCGGTAGCCCGGGAGCACAGGCGGAGAGGCAGGCCACCAGCACGAGGGCACGTGTGCGCATCAGTTCCCCGACCGCTGCAAGCCCGAGCCGATCGGCCACATCGGCGGAATGTCGATCGGTGCCTTGCCAGTGATGGCGGCGCCAGTCAAAGCGTTGGCCACGGCGACCTCGCTCGAGCTGTTGTTGGACCATGCGATCAGGTAGGCCGGAATTGCCGAGACCTGCGCGATCAAGTAGGGCGAACCAAAGGAGATCATCACCGTGGGGCGCCGCGCCGACAGCGCCGTCACGAGTTGCGCCGCGTCGGCAGGCAGGCCGATGGTGCCCTTGCCCGAGATGGCCCGCACACTGGTGGCGAAGAGAATGGTACTCGCGCGCGCGGCCGCGGCACTGACGGAATCGCGCTGGGCGGGCGTCGCATCCGGTGTGACGCGGAGCAGCCTGACCGTGTGGCCATGCTGGCGCAGTTCGCTCGCGAGTGTATTGCCGAGCGATGTGCCTGGGTCACCGTAGACCACGAGGCCAATGGTGCGCTTGCCGCTGCGGATGGAGTCGACGGTTCCGAGTGAATCCTTGAGCAGGGTGATGGAGCGCTTGGTGGCCGCGTCGCCGATCGCGCGAAACTCGGCGCGGCCGACCACCCGGGCGACGTTGGCGATGTCGACTTCGCGCTGCTGGAAGAGTCCGAGTCGCATCTTCAGCTCAAGGATGCGGCGCACCGACTCGTCGAGGCGACTGCGGGAGATGCGACCAGACTCCACCGCCTTCACCATCGCGTCGATGGCCTTGCCAGCATCGCTCGGCATCAGCAGCAGATCGGAGCCTGCGAGAAAGGCGAGGATCGGCGCCTCTTCCGCGCCGACTTCTTTCACAATCGCCCCCATGCTGAGCGCGTCGGTGGCGATGAGTCCCTTGAAGTGGAGCGAGTCGCGGAGCACTCCCGTCAGGATGGCGGGCGAGAGGGTGCCTGGCCGCGGCGGACCGGGATCGAGACCGGGGAGGCTGATGTGCGCCGACATCACGGCGTCCACACCGGCGGCGATGGCGGCGCGGAAGGGCACCAGTTCGAGCGTGTCGAAGCGCGCCCACCCCGAGGTGATGGTGGGCATGGAGAGGTGGGAGTCGGTTTCGGTGTCCCCATGGCCGGGGAAATGCTTGGCGGTGGACAGCATGCCATTGTCGTGGAGGCCGCGAATGGTCGCGGCGACGAAGCGGGCCACCATCGCCGGATCACCCCCGAAGGAGCGCGTATTGATGATCGGGTTGTCAGGGTTGCTGTTGACGTCGGCCACGGGGGCGAAGGCCATCTGGATGCCGACGGCGCGGCCCTCGAGGGCGGTGATCCGACCCATCTGATAGGCATCTTCCTCGCGGCCGCCGGCGCCGATGCCCATCTGGGTCGGGAACTGGGTCCCGCCCACGGAGAAGCGGAAGGTGGTCCCCCCTTCCAGATCACTCGCGATGAGGAGGGGGAGTGGCGCGACGCGCTGCAAGGCGTTCAACTTCGCAGCGATCTCCGTGGGCGAACCGATGGAGATGATGATGCCGCCGACGTGCAGCGAATCGACCCAATTGAGGGCCTGCGTCATCTCCGCCCCGTCGAGGGGCTCATAGCCGCCGAGCAGCCAGGGCATCACCAGCTGGGCGACCTTGTCGTGCACCGAGAGGGAGTCCATCAGGCGATCGACGGTCGGGGCCGGGCGCATTGCGGGTGTCGGCAGCTGCCGTTCCGGGAGCTTTGGTGTCGCGGCCGGCGCGGGAGCAGGAGCAGACTGCGGCGGTGTGGCAGTGCAGGCGATCAGCAGCGTCATCACCAGCACGGGGCGGTACGAATGATGGGACACGGTCGGCTCGACATGCTGAAGTGGGTTGCGGTCGTGACGGTGGCGGCGAGTTGTGTCGGGGCGTCGGCATCGCCCGGCCCACGAGGTCGGTCGGGGAAGGTGCGCCCCGGGATTGACGTCCTGCTGAGCGATTCGTTCGCCCTTGTGCGCGGCAAGCGCGTGGGCTTGGTGACCAACATGTCGGCCGTCGATGCCCAGGGAACGAGTGACATTTCCCGGTTGCTCGCCGCCGACCTGCACCTCGTCGCGCTCTTTGCCCCCGAGCACGGCTTGAGCGTCTCGGCGGCGCCGGGCGAGCGGGTGGCGTCGGGCGTGGACAGCGCGACCCAGATTCCAATCTACTCGCTCTATGGTCGCACTGTCTCGCCGACGCCGGAGATGCTCAAGGGACTCGACCTGATCCTGGTGGACCTCCCCGATGTGGGGGCACGCTACTTCACCTATCTCGCCACCACGATCGAGGTGATGAAGGCTGCGGCCACGGCAGGCCTCCCGGTGCTGGTGCTCGATCGACCCAATCCGATCGGTGGCATGCAGGAGGGGAACATTCTCGACACCGCGTTCGCGTCCATGGTGGGAGCGCTCGCTGTGCCGATGCGTCACGGCCTCACGGCAGGTGAGGAGGCACGGCTCGCTCGCGCCGACCTCGGGATTTCGGTCAACCTTGACGTGGTGCCGGTGGCAGGATGGCGTCGAGGTCAGCTCTTCGCCGCCACGGGGCTCCCGTTCCGCGCACCCAGCCCCAACCTGCAGGATGTCGAGGCGCTCTTCGCCTATCCGGGGACCTGTCTTTTTGAGGGGACTGCGCTCTCGGTGGGGCGGGGGACTGATGCCCCCTTCAAGCAGATCGGAGCGCCTTGGCTCGACACGGCCGCGGTGCTCTCGCGACTTCGGGCCGAAAAGCTTCCGGGCGTCCGGTTCCGAGGAGTGACCTTCACCCCCCACCTGGCCGGCGACGGCAAGTTCAACGACACCCTGCTCCAGGGCGTCCGGCTCGAGGTGACTGAGCCGGCCCGCTTTCGGGCGGTCGAGACCGCGGTCCGGTTGCTGGCGATTGTGCAGGAGGTGCACCCGGAGCGGATCGCGATCGGCGGATCGTTCGACCGATTGGCCGGGGGGCCGGCCCTCCGGCTGGCACTACTCCGGGGGGACACGCCGTCGGCCATCCTCGCCTCTTGGCAGCCGGGGCTGAAGGCGTTCGGCGTCCGCATCAAGCCGTTCCTGCTCTATCGGTGACAGACGATCCCGACGTCCAGGAGGGCCCTGAACCGCCCGCTCCCCAGCCCTCCCCGGAACAATTCAGTGGGGACTAGACGTTTCATTGCTCGAAACCGTTGCGTCCGTTAGGTTTTCGGCCCAGCAGCGCCCCTTTTTAGGGGGATTTCTCACTGGATCAATCGAGGTCGGAGGCGCGTGGCAGAACTGGTCCCCGGAGTGATCCAGCGCGGCTACTTCGGGGTCACTGCCCCCTTGGTTCGCCTGCTGCTGCGCATTGGCGTCAGGCCCAATACGCTGACGACGGTCGGCGCCGCCCTGACGGTCGTGTCGGCCGTGGCCTATGGCTTCGGCGCCATGCACTGGGGGGGGATCTTCCTGCTCTCCAGCGGCATCGTTGACACGCTCGACGGCCAAGTGGCCCGTCAGGGAGCCCACACCACCAAGTTCGGCGCCTTCTACGACTCGACCCTCGACCGGGTGGGTGACGGCGTCACCTTCATCGGCATCGCGGCCTACCTGACCTATGCCGAGGGCGTCCACCTCCGCGAGCTTTCGGTCATTGCTTGCATGGTCGCCATCGTGGCCGCGTTGCTGGTGTCGTACATGCGGGCTCGCGCCGAGGGTCTGGGGCTGACCTGCTCGGTGGGAATCTTTCAGCGCGCGGAGCGGATCCTGCTGCTCGGGATACCGACCACGCTGATCGGTGGTGGCAAGAATGGTGTGGTCATCACTGTTCTGGTTATCATCTTGACAACTTTGTCCCTCATCACGGTGGTGCAGCGGTTCGTGCACGTTCGTCACGAGGCGACCCTTGAAGACCTCCAGTCGAAAGGACAACAGCGTGATTGACAACACGGCTCGGACCTTGGCGCCAGCCAACGGGAAACTCGGTGTGCTCTGCGTCGGACTCGGTGCGGTGGCCTCCACCTTCATCGCCGGCACCGAACTCGCGCGGCGCGGCTTGGCGAAGCCCTACGGCTCGCTCACACAGCTGGCGACCATCCGGCTTGGCAAGCGCACCGAGGGGCGGGTGCCCCTGATTCGCGATTTCGTCTCGCTCGCGAAACTCGACGACCTGGTCTTCGGGGCCTGGGATCCGATGCCGGAGAATGCCTACCAGTCCTGCCGCACCTGCGGGGTGTTCGACCGCCATGAGCATGTGGAGCCGATCAAGGATTTCCTGGAAGGGATCGTGCCGATGCCGGCGGTCTTCGACCAGTATTACGTCAAGCGCCTGGAAGGCATCAACGTCAAGACCGGCAAGAACAAGCGCGACCTCGCCGAGCAGCTGCGCGCCGACATTCGAGCGTTCAAGGCGAAGCACGGGGTGGAGCGCTGCGTGATGGTATGGTGCGCGTCGACGGAGATCTTCATCGTTCCGGGGCCCGCCCACCAGACGCTCGAGCTGTTCGAGAAAGCGATGGAGGCGAACGATGTCTCGATCGCCCCGTCGATGCTCTATGCCTGGGCCGCGTTGATGGAGGATGTTCCGTTCGCGAATGGCGCCCCCAACTTGACCTGCGATGTCCCGGCGATCGAGCAGCTGGCCAAGACGAAGGGGCTGCCGATTGGCGGCAAGGACTTCAAGACCGGCCAGACGATGCTGAAGACCGTGCTCGCGCCGATGTTCAAGGCACGCATGCTCGGCGTGGCGGGATGGTACTCCACCAACATCCTCGGCAATCGTGACGGCGAGGTGCTCGACGATCCGGAATCGTTCAAGACCAAGGAGGAGTCGAAGCTTGGCGTGCTGGAGTTCATCCTGCAGCCCAAGCTCTACCCCGAGTTGTACGGCAAGCTCTACCACAAGGTGCGGATCAACTACTATCCGCCGCGTGGCGACAACAAGGAAGGGTGGGACAACATCGACATCTTCGGGTGGTGCGGCTACCCGATGCAGATCAAGGTCGATTTCCTCTGCCGCGACTCGATCCTCGCCGCGCCGCTGGTGCTCGATCTCGCGCTCTTCTTCGACCTGGCCCATCGGGCCGGCATGAGCGGGGTGCAGGAGTGGCTGTCGTTCTACTTCAAGAGTCCGCAGACGACGCCGGGACTCTACCCCGAGCACGATCTCTTCATCCAGCAAACCAAGCTCAAGAACACGTTGCGCTGGCTGATGGGCGAGCCGATGATCACCCATCTTGGGCAGGATTACAACGAGGCCTGATTCGGAGCGTGAGATGAGGTACTTCCATCGCACCAGCATCAGTCCCGAGGCCGCCATGGCCGAAGCGGCACGGTACTTCGGTCGGCGGCTCTCGCCGGCCGAGGCTGCGCCGCGGCACCGCACCTTCACCAGCGCCCTGGGGACCGTGACCGTACGGGTCCGGGCCGAGGGTGGGCACTACACTCTGGTGACGGTCGCTACCGACCAGCCGGGTGAGAGTGAACTCGACAAGCTCGCCAAGCGGTACCTCAGCGAGGTGCACGTGCTCGCGGACCCCGCCCATGTCCTGCGGGGCGCGTACTAACCGCCCCTTCCTCATCGCCCGACGACGAGCCCATGCCAATTCGCCTGCTGCCCCGCGACGAACGTTTTTTCGAACTCTTCACCGCGCTGGCGACCAAGTCCGTGGAAGCCTCCCGCACGTTGGCCGAGATGTATGGTCGGCGGGATGACGACCGGTGGCAATTGGTCGAGGTCATCAAGGGACTCGAGCACGAGGCCGACGAGATCACGCACGCCATCGTCACCCGGCTGGATCGCTCCTTCATCACGCCATTCGACCCCGAAGACATCCACGAACTGGCCTCGCGACTCGATGACGTCATCGATCGGGTCGACTCGCTCGCCCGGCGCTCCCGGATCTTCCGGATCGAGGAGGTTCCCGAGGGCGCGCGCATGCTCTGCGAGATCATCCATCGCGCGACCATCCAGGTGCTCGCCGCGGTCGAGGCGCTCGAGAAAGGGCCGCCGTCGACGGTGCTGCTCGCCTGTCGCGAGATCAAGCGGCTGGAAGAGGAGGGCGATGCGATGTACTACCTCTGGCTGGGCCGGCTCTTCGAGGAGAAGCATGAGCCGATGATGGTCATCAAGTGGAAGGAGCTCTACGACACGCTCGAGAAGACGCTCGACAGCGCCGAAGATGCGGCGAACGTGCTCGAGTCCGTCACCATCAAGCACGGCTGAGCCCCGTGGACCACAGCATCACATTCGTGCTGGTCGTCATCGCGGTCGCGCTGGTGTTCGACTTCATCAACGGTTTCCACGACAGCGCGAATTCCATCGCCACCGTCGTGGCGACGCGGGTGCTCTCCCCACGTTTCGCGGTGGTCTGGGCCGCCTTCTTCAATTTTCTCGCCGCCTTCCTCGTGGGCACCGCAGTCGCCAAGACGATCTCCAAGGGGCTGATCAGTCCCGAGGTGATCTCCCCAACCGTGGTCTGTGCCGCCCTCCTCGGCGCCATCGTCTGGAACCTGATCACCTGGTATTTCGGACTCCCCTCCTCGTCCTCACACGCCCTGCTCGGCGGCTTTGCTGGCGCGGCCATCGCCAAGGCGGGGCTGGGTGCGATCATCATGAGTGGCTGGGTGTTGCCGATCCTTGGCATCTTCATCTCCCCGCTCCTCGGGATGGTTTTGGGACTTACCCTCTCGGTCGTGCTCTCATGGTCGCTCTGGAAGCAGGATGCCCGGACCATGTCCTGGCTCTTCAAGAAGCTGCAGCTGGTCTCCGCGGGCCTCTACTCTCTCAGCCACGGCTCCAACGACGCGCAGAAGACCATGGGGATCATCGTCGGGCTGCTGGTGTCCTCCCAGGGGCTCTTTGCCCAGCAGACCGGGGTGTTGCACCGGCTCTTCTATCTCAGCAACGCCGACCACATGCCGCTCTGGGTGATCATGGCCTGTTACACGGCCATCGCGATGGGCACGCTGCTCGGTGGCTGGCGCATCGTGAAGACGATGGGGATGGGGATTACCAAACTGCAGCCCTTCGGCGGCTTCTGTGCTGAGACGGGCGGGGCGATGACGATCCTTTTCGCCTCGCACCTCGGGGTGCCGGTCAGCACCACCCACACCATCACCGGCGCGATCGTCGGCGTGGGAGCCTCCAAGCGGGTCGCGTCGGTGCGCTGGGGGATGGCGGGGCGGATCGTCTGGGCCTGGGTGATGACCATCCCGGCGGCGGCGTTGATCGCCGCGGTCGCCTACGCCGTCATTCCCGCCTGATCGACGTCGCGGGGCCGCGCGCGGCGCGCTCGGCTTGACCCCGGTCGGGCCCCGGTCGAAGTTTCCGCCGTTCACGGACCCCTGATGCGAGGCCACTCGATCGGTATGTCAGTCGTCAACCCGACCCCGTCGGTAGCACTCCCCTCCGGGCTCTCTCGCGAACAACTCCTCGCGCTCTACCGCTGGATGCGGCTCACCCGCACGCTCGAAGAGCGGCTGGTCGCGCTCTATCGCCAGACCAAGGTGGTGGGCGGACTCTTCCGCTCGCTCGGCCAGGAAGCGTGTGCCGTGGGCTCCGCCTTCGCGCTCGAGCGGCATGACGCGATGGCACCGCTGATTCGCAATCTCGGCTCGATGCTCGTCAAGGGCGCCGAACCGGTCGAGATCCTCCGGCAGTACATGGCCACGGGCGATTCACCGACACGCGGGCGCGAACTGAACATCCATTTTGGCGACGTGGTCGATCGCAACTTCATCGGCCAGATCTCCCACCTCGGCGACATGGTGCCGGTGATGGCGGGCGTCACGCTCAGCTTCAAGCTACGCGGGCAGCCGCGGGTGGGGCTGGTCTATGTCGGCGACGGCGCCACCAGCACCGGGGCGTTCCACGAGGGGATCAACCTGGCCGGCGTGCAGCGCTGTCCGATGGTGGTGATCGTCGAGAACAACGGCTACGCCTATTCCACTCCCACCTGCAGGCAGACCGCGGCTGAGCGATTCGTCGACAAGGCGATCGGCTATGGCATTGCCGGCGTGCGCGCCGATGGCAACGATGTCCTCGAGAGTTATCGGGTGACGCGCGAGGCGGTTGAGCGCGCCCGGAATGGTGGCGGTGTCACGCTGGTGGAGTTGCTGACCTACCGCCGGAAGGGCCACGCGGAGCACGACAACCAGAGCTATGTCGCGCCGGGCGAAGTGGAGCGGTGGGCCGAACAGAACGACCCGATCGACCGCTACGTCGCCCGACTTCTCGGCGAGTTCGGCTTTGGTGTCGAAGGGTTGCAGGCCATCGATGACGAAGTCCGTGCCACCGTTGATGCCGCGACCGACTTGGCCGAGGCCTCTCCGCCGTGCGTTGGGCCCGACGCGCTCGAGGGCGTGTATGCCAATCCGCCGCGCATGCCGGTGCTCTGGTATCGTGGCGAGGCCAGCTCCGCCGTGGCCAATCACGAACGGCCGGCCGGGTGGGGGACACACGATGGCTGAGATCACCATGCTTGAGGCAATTCGCGAAGCGCTCGTCGAGGAAATGGAACGCGACCGTGATGTCTTTTGCCTCGGCGAGGACATCGGCGGCTTTGGCGGAGCGTTCAAAGTGACCGAGGGGCTGCTGGAGCGCTTCGGCGAGGGCCGGGTGATCGACACGCCCATCTCTGAGGCAGGCATTGTCGGTGCCGCGGCTGGGGCCGCGCACTACGGCATGCGACCGGTCTGCGAGATGCAGTTCATTGACTTCGTGTCGAATGCCTACGACATGCTCACCAACTACGTCGCGACGTCACGCTATCGGGCGTTCCTCCCTTGTCCCATTGTGGTGCGTGGCCCTGCGGGCGGCTACGTCCGGGGCGGACCGTTCCATTCGCAGAATCCGGAAGCGGCGTTCCTCCACACGCCAGGCCTGAAGATCGTCTATCCCTCAACCGCAGAGGATGCCAAGGGGCTGCTCAAGTCGGCGATTCGGGACGACGATCCGGTGCTCTTCTTCGAGCACAAGTATCTCTATCGTCGGATCAAGGGAACGATGCCCGAGGGCGAGCACCTGGTGCCGCTCGGGAAGGCGCGGGTCGCCCGCGAAGGGAAGGATCTCTCGATCATCACCTACGCCGCCACGGTCTGGAAGGCGCTCGAGGCGGCCGAGCAGCTCGAACGGGAGGATGGGGTCTCCGTCGAGGTGATCGACCTCCGGACCTTGCTGCCGCTCGACGCGGAGGCCATCGTGGCCACCGTCAAGAAGACCAACCGGGTGCTGGTCGTCCACGAGGACACCGCGACGGGGGGGATGGCCGGGGAGATCATCGCCCGGATCAACGAACTGGCCTTTGAGTGGCTGGATGCGCCCGTGCGACGGGTGGCGGCCCATGACGTGCCGCTGCCGTATGCCCCGCCGCTGGAGGATTTCGTCCTCCCGCAGGCCTCAGACATCGTGCGAGCCTGCCGCTGGCTCGCAGCCTACTAGTTTTCGCAGGGATTCAACGAGGAGTACCAGGATGGCTCGGATCGACGTAATGATGCCGCAGATGGGTGAATCGATCACCGAAGGGACGATGTCCCGGTGGATGAAGAAGGTCGGCGACGCGGTCAAGCGTGACGAGCCAATCTTCGAGATCTCCACCGACAAGGTGGACGCGGAGATCCCGGCCCCAAACGCGGGCGTGCTCGCCGAGGTGCTCGTCACCGAGGGGCAGACCGTGTCGGTCGGGACCGTCGTGGCGCGCATCGAGACCGATGCGTCCACGGCTGCGAGCGTTGCGGTGGGGAGCAAGGTGCCGCCCGCTCCCGAGGCGAAGGCACCTGTATCCGCACCGGCTCCCGAACCGGTGAAGGCAGCCGTGCCGGCGCCGGCCGCTGCAGCCACCACGGCGGCACCGAGCGCAGCGCGGGTCAACGGCGCTCCGGAATCAGCCGAGGAACGGCTGCAGCGGAAATCGACGCCGCTGGTCCGCAAGATGGTCGAGGAGCGCGGGCTCGATCTCGGCGTGATTCCCGGCAGCGGCTCGGCCGGTCGGGTGACCAAGCAGGACGTGCTCAGCTTCCTCGAAAGCGGCCCGGCCAGTGCCCCGGTGGCAGCCCCGGTGCCCGCGCCGAGCACCCCCCCTCGCGCTGCGCCCGCGGCCCCTGCGACCGCACTGCCGTCCGTGCCTGCCGGGACCACCGTGGCGGCCTGGGAAGGCGATCGTGTGGAACCGTGGAGCAAGATCCGCAAGCTGACGGCCGATCACATGGTGCTGTCGCGGCGCGTGTCGGCCCACGTCAACTCGCTGATCGAGGTGGACTTCACCCACGTCGCGTCGTTGCGGAAGCAGCAGAAGGCGAGTTTCGCCGAACGCGGTGTGAACCTCACCTTCCTCGCGTTCATCGTGAAGGCGGTCGCCGACACGCTCCGCAAGCACCCGGTGGTCAACGCGGCCGTCTCCGGTGACAACACCATCTTTCGTCAGGAGATCAACATCGGGTTGGCGGTCGCGCTGGACTGGGGCCTGATCGTCCCGGTGATTCGTCGGGCCGACGAACTCTCGCTCATCGGCATTGCGCGCTCAATCCAGGACCTGGCCGACCGGGCCCGGAACAAGCGGCTCTCGCCCGATGACGTGCAACGGGGAACGTTCACGATCACCAATCCTGGTGGCTTCGGGACGTTCGTCGGCACGCCGGTGATCAACCAGCCTCAGGTGGCGATCCTGGCCGTCGGTGCGATCGAGAAGCGCCCGTCCGTGGTGACGCTGCCCGATGGCTCCGACGCGCTTGGTATTCGCACCAAGGGGATGTTCTGCCTGGCGTTCGATCACCGGATCGTGGATGGCGCCGATGCTGATCGCTTTCTGGCTGACCTGCGCCACGCGCTGCACCATTTCCCCGAGGCGCAGGGCTGAGTCGGTGCCACGGCTGCTGATCGAAGCGCGGCTGGCGCGCTTGGCGACGTACGACGGGACCCGGCTCGACCGCTGGGAGGAAGTCCCGCTCCACACCACCTGAGAGGCGAACCGATGGCTCGGCGAATTCTCGACCCCAATGGCGCGACGTGGGAAGTGATGTTCAGCGGACATCGCACCCAGTACAGCAAGGACGAACTCACGCTCGAGTTCCTTCGCACGGCAGGTGGCACCAAGGAGCGGCGCTTTGTGCGCTTTTCGCCTCGCGGCGCCAAGTCGGTTGACTCGGCCATTGCTGACCTGACGGACGAGGCGCTTGCCAACCTGCTGCACACTGCACAGCCTGCCTGGACGTCGCCGGACGGCGAATACTCCCGGTCGGGTTGAGATGATCGACCTGCATTGTCATTCGACGGCCTCCGATGGGCTCCTCGTCCCGTCGGAGGTTGTGCGCTTCGGGGCCAGCATCGGCCTCACGGCAATGGCGCTGACCGACCACGACACCACGGCGGGACTCCCCGCAGCGATGGAGACCGGGCGGGAACTTGGATTGCGCGTGATCGGCGGCTGCGAATTCTCGGTTGCCGCAGAGTGGGGAGAGATGCATGTGTTGGGGTTGTTCCTGCCAGCGGACGACTCGGGTGTCGAGCGTTTCCTGCGCACGGCCCGGGCCGATCGTGAACGCCGCGCCCTCGGGATGGTGAATGCGCTCAACGGACTCGGGCTTCGCATCAGCTACGCCGATGTCGAGCGCGCGGCCGCTGGCGGCGCAGTCGGGCGACCGCACGTTGCCCGCGCGCTACTCTCGCTGGGACACGTGCAGACCATCCAGCAGGCCTTCGATCGGTACATCGGCAAGAACCGTCCTGCCTACGTCGACAAGGGCCTCCCGAACTTCGCTGACGTGGCGAGTCTGGTGCACGCGGCGGGCGGGATCGTCTCGGCCGCGCACCTGCGCTATCGCGCCACTCGGGCGGTTCTGGCTGCCTTGCAGGCCCAAGGGCTCGACGCCGTCGAGACGCGTCATCCGAGCCACGGTGGTGACATCACGACCAACATCACCGAGATGGCCACGGCACTGGGGCTCGGCCGGACGGGAGGGTCCGACTGGCACGGCGAGATGCAGCCCGAGGCAGCGCATTCGCTGCTCGGGTCGCAACACGTGCCGGATGAATGGCTCGCCGATCTCGAGGCCCGTCGCCGATCGTCAGGCGCGCAGCACTGATGGACCTCGCCGGACGGGTGGCGCTGGTGACCGGAGGAGCACGGCGACTGGGTCGGGCCTTCGTGCTCGCCCTCGCCGGACGCGGCATGCGCGTCGCTGTCCACTACGGTGCCTCCTCGACCGACGCGGAAGCAGTCGTTGCGCTCATCGAGAGTGCGGGCGGTGAGGCGGCACACTTCGGCGGCGACTTGCGCGACCCGGAGGTCGCCAAGGCGCTACCGGCGAGGGTGGTGGAGCGGTTTGGTCAGCTCGACGTCTTGGTCAACTCCGCTGCGGTCATGGAGCGCCTGAATATCGCGGAGACCACCATCGCCGATTGGAATGCAGTGCTCGACCTGAACCTCCGCGCGCCATTCTTTCTCGCGCAGCAGGCGGCGCCCCACCTCGCCAAGGTCGGTGGCAAGATCATCAACATCGCCGATCTCGGGGGAATCGAACCCTGGCCCAACTACGCCGCGCATTCGGTGAGCAAGGCGGGCGTGGTGATGCTGACCAAGGTGCTGGCGGTCGCACTCGCGCCAACAGTGACAGTGAATGCCATCGCACCCGGCACCGTGCTGGTGCCGGACGACTTCGATACCGCCAAGCGGGCCTTCCTGAGCGAGACGACGCCGCTCCAGCGGCTGGGCACACCCGCCGATGCGGTCCACGCCCTCCTCTACCTGCTCGAGGGCGGAGACTTCGTAACCGGAGAGACGCTGGTGGTCGACGGTGGCCGCCTGCTGCGGCGATGAAGGTCCTCGGCGAGATCGCGATCATCGGAGGTGGCTGTTACGGCGCCTTCTACAGTGGTCAACTGGAGACCGCGCGTGACAAGGGCGCGCTCCGGTACCGCAGGCTGCTGCTGATCGACCGGGATCCCCACTGCAAGGTGGCCCAGCTGCCGCCCGACCCGGATCGCGAACTGGTCTGCCAGGCGTGGGGTGACTTCCTCGACGGTTGGTTCAAGCCGCAGCTGCGCGATCGGGACGGCTTGATGGACATGATCGTGCCCTCACCCTTCATGCCTCATCTGATGGCGGAATGGCTGGTGCGAGAGGGCGGTCGACGATGGCCGACGCGCCGCGTCGCACGGGTGAAGGCTGAGACCCCGTTTGGGACACCGTACGACCAGTTGCACGGCGATGGGGTGCGCTACGTTTCCCACGCCGACTGGCTTTGTCCCACGCACTGCATTGAGCCACAGATTTGTCCCGCCATTCACGCGCCCCGGACCTGGGAGATGGGTGAGACCGTCGAGCGTTGGACGGCCGAACACGCGTGTACCCGGCCGACAGCCGGTCCGGCCCTCTTCACCTGCCAGCATGTGACGCATGGTGTTGGGATGTATCCGGCTCGGCGCGCCTTCGAGGGGCTGGCTGCCTTGGCGACCCTCGCGGAATCGCCCGAGGGTGGTGACCTGGTGGTGGCATCGGTCTCCTCCTGCCACGGTGCCGTGGGACTGCTCCGGGTCGAACCGGGAACTCCCTGAATTCATTGATCGTTTCGGTATATTCGTGCGATACTTTTCGCTGGCCGATGGCCGGGATCTGGACATGACCGAAGGCACGACCGATTTCGATGTGATCATTGTGGGCGGCGGCCCGGCGGGACTCTGCGCGGCGATGTACGCCGGGCGCGGCATGCTGCGCGCGGTGCTGCTTGAGCGCGGACTCACTGGTGGCGAGTTGCTCAATACCGAGAAGATCGAGGATTACCCCGGCTTCATCTCGATCCTCGGGCCCGACCTCGCCGAGAAGATGACCGAGCACGCCGTGCATTTCGGTGCCGATATCCGGAACGAAGAGGTCACCACCATCGTCCGCCGGGATGATGGGATCTTCGAAGTGACGGGAATGAGTGGTACGGTGTTCACCGCTCCAGCGGTGATTCTCACGGCGGGGGGTACGCCGGTAAAGCTCGGTGTGCCTGGCGAGGCGGAATTCGCGGGGAAGGGCGTGTCGTACTGTGCCGTGTGCGATGGTGCCTTCTTCAAAGGCGAAACCATTGCCGTCATCGGTGGTGGCGACGCTGCAGTCGAGGAGGCCGACTACCTGACGCGCTATGCCGAGAAGGTCTACATCGTGCATCGGCGTGACAGCTTCAGGGCGTCCCGTGTGGTGCAGGACCGCGCCCTGGCGAATCCCAGGATTGAGGTGATCTGGAACAGCAAGGTGCTGGAGATGGCCGGCAACGAACGCGGGCTGACCCATCTCGAGTTGGAGAACACCATCACCGGAACGCGGTCCCAACTCGCCGTGACTGGCGGCTTCATCTTCATCGGCTTCACACCAAACACCGGCCTCGTCCAGCACCATTTCGAGCACGATGCCGCGGGTTACATCATCACCAACGACCGGATGGAGACGTCGATTCCCGGGCTCTTCGCCGCAGGAGATCTCCGAGTGCAGCTCACACGTCAGGTCACCACTGCGGTCGGGGACGCCACCACCGCGGCCATCGCGGTCGAGAAATTCCTTACCGCGCGGAAGACACAGGGCTGATGCCGGCCGGGCTCGAAGTCCACGGTATCGCCAACGGACTCTTCGACGAGAACTGCTGGCTGGTCTGGGATCGGGAGAGCCTGGAAGCTGTGGTCGTCGATCCCGGTGAGGAATTCGATCGCATACTCGCGGCGATACGCGCGCGGTCACTCAAGGTGCGGGCCATCTGGCTCACCCACGGGCACTTGGACCATATCTGGGGTGTGGATGAGCTGCGGCGGGCCACGGGTGCGCCCGCGCTGCTGCACCCGCTCGATCGCGAGTGGTACGGCCTGGCGCAGCAACAGGCGCTCTTTTACGGCATTACCAATTTCCCAATCCTTGCGCCCCCCGATGGCGATTTCCAACATGGGGAGCTGCTCTCCCTCGGCGACTGGCGCTTCGAAGTACGGCATGTGCCCGGACACTCTCCGGGACATGTCGCCTTTATCGGGCACGGGCTCGCCCTCTCGGGCGATGTGCTCTTTCTCGATTCCGTCGGCCGGAGTGACCTGCCCGGTGGCGACGCCGGGATGTTGTTGACGAGCATCCGGCAGCAGCTCTTCGTGCTCCCAGGCGAGACGCGCATCCTGCCAGGACACGGTCCTGAGACCACCATCGAACGCGAGAGGCGCTCCAATCCCTTCCTGCAGGATTGAGCGCCTGTCGCACTCAGAACGTCACGTCGAGACGCACCGCGAGTGATTCGCAGTTGGGGGCACACTCAGTTCTTGGGCGTGAGCATCAGGTCGAAGCTGCCGTTGGTGACCGTGACCGTGCCGGTACCGCCGGTATTCGCCACAGCAGTGAACGAATAGGTGCCGGTCGCGTGGGTCGTGGTCAATGTGGTGAAGGTGACCGTCCCGGATCCACCGGCTTCGGTGGTCACATACCCGACTCCTGCCGAGCTGCCCGCCACGGCGAAACGAAGCGGGGCGGTGGTGGTGAGAGGGTAGGTCCCCGGCCCGGTGCTGGACGAGACCGACAAGGTCAGTGACCACGAGACCGCGCCCGTGAAGCCAGCCCCCGTGATGACGACCTGACTCTGGTTGCCGAACCAGTTGCCGACGGTGGAGATCGAACACCACGCCGTGCCATTCACCGACGCCGTGAACTTGCTGGCGCAACTCGTGTTGCCCTGGCCGCCAGTCCCCCCAGTGTTGTCGCCGCCGGTGATCGATGATCCCCCACTACAGGCGACAACAGCGAGGAGGGTGGCGAGCAGGGTGGATCGAAGCCAGCGTGACGGGGACATGGGGACTCCGGCGGCGTGGGTGAATCGAGTGGCGGTGGCAGGGCGGGGCGAGACCCCGACCACCGGGCGAGGCATCGGTTGACCTCCGCGATGCGCAGGAGCCGCCTCAAAACCGTCATCCGGGCGGGGTGGCGGTCCCCCTCGCCTGCGGGTGGCCTGTTTACCTTTCCCGCGCCGCCCATCCCCGGGCGTCGTGACCCGGTTTCGAGGATTGTGCGCTGCCATGACCTATCGCATCGAGAAGGACTCGCTGGGCGAGAAGCAGGTGCCCGAGGAAGCCCTCTACGGCATCCAGACGCTCCGCGCCGTGGAGAACTTTCCCATCTCCGGCCTCAAGCCGCTTGCCGCCTTCGTGGATGCGGTGGTGCAGATCAAACGTGCCGCCGCCGTGACCCACAAGGAAACCGGTCGCCTCGATGGCAAGCTCGCCGATGCCATCATCGCCGCGGCCGACGAGGTCCTCGGCGGACAGCACCGCGATCAGTTCATGGTGGATCCGTACCAGGCAGGTGCGGGCACCTCCCACAACATGAATTGCAACGAGGTCCTCGCGAATCGCGCCAATGAGATGCTGGGCCACTCGCGCGGGAGTTACGCGCCGGTGCATCCCAACGATGACGTGAACATGGCGCAGTCCACCAACGACGTGATCCCGACTGCGATGCGACTCGCCACTCTGGCAACGCTTCCCTCGTTGCTTGCGGCCCTCGACGGTCTGGCCTCGAGTTTACTGGTCAAGGGGAAGGCGTTCGACAATGTGCTGAAGTCCGGTCGCACCCACCTGCAGGATGCCACACCCATCCGCCTCGGCCAGGAATTCACCGCCTACGGCCACACCCTCGCGCGGCATCGGCTCAAACTCGCACAGGCAGCCACCTGGCTGCAGGCGATGAACATCGGCGGCACCGCCGTCGGCACGGGCATCAACGCCGAGCCAGCATATCCGGCCCTCATGGTGAAGCACTTGCGCGCCGCCACCGGGCTGCCGGTGGAAGTGGCCGAGGATCGGATTCAGCTCATGCAGTCGATGGGCGACATCGCGACCTTCAGTGGCGCGCTGCGCGCCTTCGTGCTCGACCTGAACAAGATCGCCGACGACATTCGCCTGCTGGCCTCGGGCCCCCGCACCGGCCTCGCCGAGATCCTCCTGCCGGCGGTGCAGCCCGGCTCGAGCATCATGCCGGGGAAGGTGAACCCCTCCATCGCCGAGATGGTCAATCAGGTCTGCTACCAGGTGATCGGGCTTGACACCACCGTCGCGATGGCGGCGAAGGCCGGGCAGCTGGAACTCAACGTCATGATGCCGGTGATCACCCACAACATCGTGTTCGCGATCGAAATCGTCGCGAACGCGGTGCGGGTGTTCGATGAGCGCTGCATCCGCGGCATCGAGGCCGACGTCGCCCAGTGCGCACACTGGCTCGAGCGCAGCCCTGCACTGGTGACGGCGCTCGCCCCGAAGATCGGCTACGCCGAGGCGGCGAAGCTGGCCAAGGAGGCCATGGCCACCGGCCTGACCGTCAGGGCGCTCGTCATCCAGAAGCATCTGCTGGAGGGGAAGGAACTCGAGGAGACGCTCGACCTCCGCGCGATGACGGAAATCGGCGTTCCCGGCGGCGGCAAGGGGCTGCCGGCGGGAGGGTGAGCGACGCCGCGGCCGGTCGGTGGCGCCAACTCGCGCTGCTGGCGACCGCCGAATTGCTCGGCATGTCGGTCTGGTTCGCCGGGAGCGCGGTCGCGCCGCTGCTCCGGGCGAACCTTTCCCTTTCTGCGTCACAGGCAGGATGGCTTACGTCGGGTGTCCAGCTGGGATTCGTCATCGGGACGTTGCTTGCCGCGCTGCTCAACCTCCCCGACCTGATCCCCGCCCGCTCCTATCTTGCGCTGGCGGCGTCTCTCGCGGCAGCAGCGAATGCCTCGCTCCTGCTCGCACCGACCTTCACACTCGCGCTCGCGTCACGTGTGCTCACCGGCATGGCGCTGGCAGGTGTCTATCCGCCAGCCATGAAGATGGCGGCGACCTGGTTCCGCAGTGGTCGCGGCATGGCCATCGGTGCGGTGGTTGGCGCGCTCACCGTGGGCAAGGCATTTCCCTATCTGCTCGAGGGGGCTGGCCAGTTGCCGCTTGTGCCGGCGGTGCTGGTGCCGTCGGTGGCCGCGCTGATTGCTGCCGCGCTGGTCGCCATCGGATATCGCGACGGGCCGTTCGCCTTTCCGGCACGCCCCTTCTCGTGGCGGCTCGTCGCCGATGTGGCGCGAAACCGCGGGGTGCGCGAAGTGACCGGTGGCTACCTCGGGCACATGTGGGAGTTGTATGCCTTCTGGGCGTGGATTCCCGCCTTCCTCACGGCGTCGTTCGCTGCGCGAGGGTTGCCCACCGAGCGGGTCGGAGGGTGGGCGTTCGCGTGCGTCGCCATCGGTGGGGTCGGCTGCCTCTGGGGAGGGATCGCCGCCGATCGCATCGGCCGGCCGCCCGTGGTGCGCATCGCGCTGCTGGCCAGCGGGAGTTGCGCCCTGCTGAGCATGCTGGTGTATGGTGGCCCGCCTTGGCTGGTCCTCGGCGTTTGCCTCGTCTGGGGCGTCGCGGTCATCGCCGACTCGGCACAGTTCTCTGCGCTGGTGACGGAGATTGCTCCACTCCACGCGGTGGGAACGGCCTTGACCCTGCAGACGTCTGTCGGGTTTCTCCTGACGATCCTGAGCATCCAACTGGTGCCGTTGCTCGCGGCGTGGGTGGGATGGCGATTTTCCCTTGCTGTGCTTGCCTTTGGGCCGGCTGCCGGCCTCGCCGCGATTCGGCACCTTGTCAGGGAAGTCCCGAACTGACAATCTCCGACCTTTCCGACATTATTTCTTCAGGTGCATTTCATGACGTGACCGGACGCAATCGTCTCCATTGCTCCACTACCGCGGGTGACCCATGCGCGTGACGACACTGACCGAATACTCCCTCATCATCACACTCCATCTGGCGAAGCGGCGGGGTGAAGGGCGAGGGCCGATCGCGGCGCGGGAGCTGGCCGACACCGAGCGGCTGCCGGGCGACTATGTTGAACAGATCCTCCTGCGTCTCCGCCGAGCCGGGCTCGTCGATTCGGTGCGTGGCGCCAAGGGGGGCTACCTGTTGGCGCGCGATCCCGAGGCGATGACGGTCTTCGATGTGATGTCGGCTTCCGACCATCAGACCTTTGAGCTCAATTGTGGCACGCACCCCATCGATCATGAGCGGTGCGGCCCTGGCAGCAACTGCAGCTTCCGCCCAGTGTGGGGTGCCCTGAAGCAGCGGATCGACGGCTTCCTGGGGCGCATCACGCTGGCCGACCTGATGCAAGACGAGATGCAGGTGAAGGAACTGGTGGGGGCACTTTCCGAAGCCGACTGAACCGCGGTGCACGACGGTGCGTCGCCGAGGGCGAACATGGAGACGCGGCCTGCACCTGCGCTGACAACCGATGAGCTGCTGCGGTATGCCCGTCACCTGACCTTGCCGGAAGTGGGCGCGGCTGGACAGGAGCGGCTCAAGCGGGCACGGGTGCTGTTGATCGGCGCCGGCGGGTTGGGGTCCCCGGCGGCACTGTATCTTGCCGCCGCAGGTGTGGGCACCCTGGGCCTGGTCGATGCCGACCGAGTGGACGTCTCCAACCTGCAACGCCAGATCATCCACGATACCTCTACCATCGGCGTGCTGAAGGTGCACTCCGCGGCCACGCGGCTGCACGCACTCAATCCGCACGTCGCCCTGGAGACCTTCGGGGAGCGGCTCACCAGCGGCAACGCGAGGGAACTGATTCGCCAGTTCGACATCGTCGTCGATGGCAGCGACAACTTCCCCACTCGCTACTTGGTCAACGACGCCTGTATCCTGGAGCACCGCCCACTGGTGTACGGCAGCATCTTCCGTTTTGAGGGGCAGCTCTCGCTCTTCGGCGTCCCGGGGGGCCCGTGCTACCGCTGCCTCTTTGCTGAACCTCCGGCTCCCGAGTTGGTGCCAAGTTGCGTAGAGGCTGGCGTGCTCGGCGTCCTGCCTGGCTTGGTGGGCACCATGCAGGCGCTGGAGGCGATCAAGTGGATTCTCGGGATCGGCACTTCCGCATCCGGACGGCTCATCCTCATTGACGCCCTCTCGATTCGCCAGCGGGAAATTGCCGTTCAGCGCGACCCCGAGTGCGTGGTCTGCGGCGACCAGCCGACGCTCACCGAACTCGTGGATTACGACGCCTTCTGCGGCATCTCCCTCGCCACCTCAGGCGAGGCAGGGGAAATTGCGGCGACCGCGCTTGCGGTCGCACTCGGCGCCACCAACCCCCCGGTGCTGCTCGATGTGCGCGAGGAATGGGAATACGCCATCGGGCACATCCCGGGCTCACAGCTGCTGCCGCTGCCCGAGCTTCCCCACCGACTGGCGGAAGTGCCGGATGGGCGGGAGGTGGTCACGATCTGCCATTCGGGGATACGGTCCGCCACCGCGCGCGACTTCCTGCGGCGGGCAGGCTACGCGCATGTGGTGTCTTTGGCGGGGGGAGTCGACGCCTGGGCCTGCGACGTCGACGCGAGCATGGCGCGGTACTGAGAATCCACGACCAACGGTCCTGCCAGTGCCGAAGGGGGGACTCGAACCCCCACGGGCTTGCGCCCACTGCGCCCTGAACGCAGCGCGTCTACCAGTTCCACCACTCCGGCTAGGGCGGCAAACCTAGTGGACGCACGCGCATAGCGTCAAGCAGCAGGGTACTTCGTCCGTTACTATTCCTCATGATGCCCTCGAAGTCCGCGACCCCGTCCCACGCGCCTCGCCAAGAGCGCGTCTCCGTGGCCCGGAACCCCAAGGCCACCCATGACTTCCACGTCATCGAGACGCTGGAAGCCGGGCTGGTGCTGACCGGGACCGAGGTGAAGTCCCTCCGCAACCGGGGCGCTTCGATCAAGGGGGCATTCGCCAGGATCTCGCGGGGAGAGGTCTGGGTGGAGGGAGTCAACATCGCCCCCTACGAGCAGGGCAACCGCTACAATCACGACCCGGTCCGCTCCCGGAAGCTCCTGCTCCATCGCCGGGAGATCGAGCGACTCATTGGAGCGGTCGAGCGGGACGGGTTGACCCTGGTGCCGCTCGAGCTCGCCTTTGTCCGTGGTCGCGCCAAGATCGAACTGGCGCTCGCCAAGGGCAAGCAGGCCCACGACAAGCGCCAGGACATCAAGAAGCGGGACGCCCAGCGCGAGATCTCGCGGGCGATGGCATGGCGAGGACGCCAATGATCGCTGCCCTGCTCGCGCTGACCATCGCGACCGCCGGGCCCGCTCAGCTCCAGGTCAGCACCCCACAGGGAGTGAAGCGGATCGCCCTCGTCGAGTGGCAGGGCGACGGTCCACTGGTCCCCTTGGGGGCCTTGGCCGTCGCACTCTCCGGCAAGTGGACCAACGACGGCAACTGGGTGCTGCTCGACATACCTACTGGGAAGTTCCGTTTCCTGCCGCAGTCGCCCTTCGTTCACGATGGCTCGCATCTCATCGCCTTGCCCGCGACCACACATCGTCGGGGCGACTCGCTCTTCGTGCCACTGGCCTTCGTGGCGGAGGTGCTGGCCGACCCCAGCCGCAAGGCATGGAGCTGGACGCCCGCCACCAGCATGCTCGCCCAACGCGGCGCCGCGGCACCCCTCGTGGTGCCGCCCAGCCGCAACAGTGTGGGCGCCGAGGCGCGCAGCAGACTGATCAATGGCCTCAAGGCCGGGCACCACGTCACGATTGACGCCGGGCACGGCGGCACCGATCCCGGCAATCCCGGGCTCTACTTCCCGCGGGGCATGCGCGAAAAGGACGTGACCCTGGCCGTCGCGCTCAAGCTCCGCAAGGAACTGGAACGTCGCGGCGTCATCGTGAACATGACCCGCACCACCGACACGCTCATCAACCTCGGCCAGCGTGCGCCGCGTTACTGCAAGGACGAATGCGACCTCTTCGTCTCCATCCACGTCAACTCGCTCGACAAGCGACCCGGCTATACGGCGGTGCGCGGCTTCGAGACCTACTTCCTGGGTGAGGCGCGCACCGCCGATGCCGCCCGCGTGGCGCGGCTGGAGAACGAGGCGATCCGCTACAACACCGATTCCGAGGATGCCGATCTCTCGGGCCTCGATTTCATCCTGAAGGACATGCAGACCAACGAGTTCCTCCGCGCCTCGGCGCGCGCCGCCGAATACATGCAGAGCATGCTCGTCGAAGTGGAATCGGGACCGAACAAGGGCGTGAAGTCTGCCGGGTTCGCAGTGCTCACCACGGCGCGCCGCCCCTCCATCTTGGTCGAGATCGGCTTCGCGACCAATCCCGCAGATGCCAAGTTGATGACCAGTCCCGATGGCCAGCAGCGGATCGCGGAGGCGATGGCGGGCGCAATCATCAACTACCTCAAGTACGACGACCGCATCACCACCGACTCGGCCACGGCGGACCACGAGTGATGCGCCGCGGAGTGCTCATCCTTGCGCTCCTGGTCGGGTGCACCTGGTCCAACTCGCGCTATCAGGCCCGATCACTTTCCGGTCAGGCGGCACGAGCCGAGCGGGGCGGCCGGGCCGCCGAGGCTGAGGGCCTGTGGAATCAGGCCGCGGTGAAGGCGGAATCGGCGCTGGCGCGCTCGCCCCGGGGCACGCCCGGGGCGGAGGCGCGCTGGCTGCTCGGTCGCGCGTTGGCCCGGGCCCGCGACTGCGATCGCGGCCGCCCCTACCTCGAGAACGCCCTCGCCGATGCTCCGCACGCGAAATGGCGCGAGCCGTTGCAACTCGAGTTGGCGCGATGCGTCGAGACCGTCGATACGGTTCTCGCCGCCGAGCTCTTTGCCGGATTGAGCACCAGTCACGACGCCGCCACGCGCCAGGAAGCGCGGGAGCATGCCGGGCGGGATCTGGTGGCCACCGGGAAGCCGGAAGCCGCACTCGCCATGTTGTCCGGGACCAGCTCCGCGCCGTCCAGGCTGGATCGTGCCGTCGCGCTCGCCATGCTGGCTCATCCCGACTCCGCGCTGCACGAGGTCGCGCCGCTGTTTGAGCAGTCGGCGGTGACACCCGAATGGGAGCGACTGCTTCTGGTGCTCGCCAGCCAGCACTCCGACGCGGTCGATCGCCTGCTCGTCATGCTGGCAGGAATGCCGAATCAGTCGCCGCAGGAATTGAACGATTGGCGGCTCGCGGCCTTGCGTGGTACTCGACTCGATGACCTGGCGGCCTTCCAGCGGAGGCTGGCACTGCTCGAATCCGGCAAGCCCGGTCCGGCGCTGCACCGTGGTCGCGTGGTCGCGGCCGAGCGTGCCGTGAGTCGGATCGCCACTGTGGCGGGCGCCGTGCGCCTTCGGGACTCTATCGCGCCACTGCCGGTGCCCACGGGCGATGTCCTCGCCGCCCAGGAATGGAATCGGCTCAAGTTCCTGCTTGGTCGCGTGGCCGACGAATCGGCCGCCGCGGTGGCCGGACAACCCGACGGCGACCTGGTGCACTTCGCCTTGGCCGAACTCGCGCGCGATTCCCTCGATGCCCCGGCGCTGAGCGTGGCGCTGCTATCCCGGCTCGAGGCGGGGTGGCCGAACTCGCCGTACCTCCCGAAGGCAATTCTCGCGCGCATCGGGCTCGAGCCCGATTCGGCCACCGTGCTCCGGCAGCGTGCGGCCACGTTCTCGACCAGCCCATATCTCGCCTTCCTCACGGGCCGGGACACGCCGCAATTCCAGCAGCTGGAAGACTCGCTCGGCACCTTTGTTCGCGCACTCGCGACCAAGGCCGCCCAGGCGAGGGCGGCGGACGCCATTCGATGAGCTGGCAGCGCGACGTGGCCGGGATCGCGTTCGCCAATCCGCTCCTGCTCGCCTCCGGCACCGCAGGATATGGCCGGGAGCTCGACGGGGTCATCGCGCTCGATCGACTCGGTGGCCTTGTCACCAAGGCGGTCTCGCTCGCGCCCCGCGCCGGAAACCTCGCACCGAGGGTGGCAGAATTTCGTGGCGGGATGATCAATTCGGTGGGACTCGCCAATCCCGGCGCCAGGCATGTTGCCGCACACGAACTTCCCTGGCTGGCCTCGCGGCTGCACCACGCTCGCGTGCTGGTGAACGTGGTGGGCTTCACCACCGCGGAGTACGCCGAGGTGATCAGTTTGCTCGAGACGGCGGCAGGACATGTGGCGTACGAGTTGAACCTCTCCTGTCCCAACACGTCGGCCGGAGGAATCGAGTTCGGTGCGGATCCCCGATCGGTCGCAGATGTCGTCTCCTGCTGCCGCGCCGTCACTCGACGTCCGCTCTTCGCCAAACTCTCCCCCGCGCTCTCCGACATCCCCGCACTGGCCGCCGCGGCGCACGACGCGGGCGCCGACGGGGTCACGCTGGTGAACACCATGCCGGGCTACCTCTACGACGGCACCACGCCCCGCCTCGGCAACGGCAATGGCGGGGTGAGTGGCCCGGCGCTCCTGCCGGTGGGGTTGCTGGCGGTGCGCCGGGTGCGCGAGCGACTGCCGAACCTGCCCATCATTGGCCTCGGCGGCGTACGAAGCGCCGGTGATGTCGAGCAGTACCTTCATGCGGGGGCCTCGCTGGTGGCCATAGGCACCGCCGCGATGGCCGATCCGCATCTGCCCGAACGCATTCTCGATGAATTGGAGTCCCGGAGTGGCTGAACTGATCGTGGCACTGGACCATCGCGACGCGCCGAGTGCGGTGGCGTTCCTCGACCTCCTGCCGGCGAATGTGCCGGTGAAGGTGGGCTCGATCCTCTTCACCCGGGCGGGGAGCGGATTCATCCGGGCCCTCGTGACCGCGGGCCATCCGGTCTTCCTCGATCTCAAGTGGCACGACATCCCCAACACCGTTTCGGGTGCGGTCGAGGCTGCCGTCGATCTCGGAGTGGAAATGGTGACCTTGCACGCCCTCGGCGGCGAAGCGATGTTGGCCGCGGCTGTCGCCGCATCGCGCGGCCGGACCAAGCTGGTTGCGGTCACGGTCCTCACTTCCCACGATGCGGCATCGTGGGGAGCCGTCACCGGTCGGACCGACGTGAATCTGGGTGACGAGGTTTCCCGTCTCGCGGAAATCGCCCGGCGTGCCGGAGCCGATGGGGTGGTCTGCAGCGCCGAGGAGATCGGACGGGTCAAACCGATCATCGGCGCAGGGCGGATAGTCGTCCCGGGTATTCGGCGACCAGAAGATGCTGCCGGTGACCAGCAGCGTGTCGCGACACCCGAGGGGGCTGCGGCCGCTGGCGCGACGCACTTGGTCGTCGGCCGGCCAATTCTGGCGGCGGCGGATCCGGCGGCCAGCTACGAGGCCTTTCGGCAGGCTGCAATTGGATAGGCTGCACGAGTTTTATTTCTGGGGAGGAGTGCATGCGCATTGATCGGATGACTGCCCTCGTGGCCGTCGCCGTGTCGGTCACGTCCTGCGTCCAGCCGATGCGGCTCGCACACGACGACTCGCCCGTGGTACTCGCACATCAGGTGCTGACCGTACCCAATCCTGCGGAGCGGGGGAGCTATCGCGTCCTCACGCTCACCTATGGAAGTGGCAAGGACAAACAGCGCGCCGCCTTCCGGGATTCGGTCACATTGCGCACCCAATCAGTCGACGGCAGCAAGTTCGCTTCTGCTCCCTCGCCAGCGCAGGGCAAGGTGCGCAAGAAATTCTTCGGTTTTGGTTTCGACTCGATGCCGATCAACGGGCGCGTCTGGTATCCCGAGGGAGCAGGACCGTTTCCGCTGGTGCTGATCGTCCACGGCAACCACGACATGGAACAGTTCTCCGATCCTGGCTACGCCTACCTCGGTGAACTGCTCGCGAGTCGCGGGTACATCTTCGCGTCGGTCGACGAGAACTTCCTCAACGGCAACATTCGCGGCGAGAACGATGCCCGGGGATGGATGCTGCTGCAGCATCTCTCGACCTGGAAGCGATTCAACGACTCGACCGCGGGACCGTTTGCGCACAAGGTGGACCTCACGCGCATCGCGCTGATGGGCCATTCGCGCGGCGGCGAGGCGGTCGCCGTGGCGGCAGCGTTCAACACCCTGTCCCACTATCCCGACGATGCCACCATCACGTTCGATTTCCATTTCGGCATTCGCTCGGTGGTCGCAATCGCGCCGGTGGACGGACAGTACGAACCGGCGAATCGTCCGACGCCACTGGAGAACGTGAACTACCTGGTCATCCATGGTTCGCACGATGGCGACGTGTCGACCTTTTCGGGATTGCGGCAGTACGAACGGGTCCGTTTCACCGACGGCGCCCCGCACTTCAAGGCGGCGGTGTGGATGTACCGCGCCAACCACGGCCAGTGGAACACCGTCTGGGGCAGCACCGACGGAGGCCCGGAGAGTCCGCGCTTCCTGGATTTGCGCGGGCTGATCCCGGCCGAGCAGCAGCGCCAGATGGCGCGCATCTACCTGTCGGGCTTTCTCGATGCCACACTCCGTGACCGCAGCGAGTACCTGCCGATCTTCCGCGACCATCGCCTGATCGGCGGCTGGTTGCCCAAGACGATGTACATCACCCGCTTCCAGGACAGCGGCTTCCATACCCTCGCCGACTATACCGAGGACGTGGACGTCGCCACCGGCACCGCGCCGGGGACGGTGATCGTTGGCGACTCACTGGCCACCTGGAAGGAAGCGCTGATGCCACTCAGGTCGCGGAACGGCAACGTCGGCCGCAATGCCGTCTGGCTCGGCTGGAACAATCACATCGCCGGGAAGGATACGACGCGACTCGGTCGACCCGCGAGCTATGCCATCTCGCTCACCGATTCGCTGCGCCACGCCTGGCAGGTGGGGAACTCGACCGCGCTCGAATTTTCCATCGCTCCGACCGACGTAACCCCCAAAGCCCGCGCCGCCGCGAAGGACACCACCAAGAAGGCGGCCACCGATTCGGTCAAGCAGAAGACGCCCAAGGTGAAGGAGCCCGCGCCGGCGAAAAAGAAGCCGACCGCCAAGGATTCCCTGCCGGTCCAGCTCTCGGTGGAAGCGACCGATGGGGCGGGCGTCACGGTCCGACTCCCGGTGTCACGCTACGGGGTTGCACGTCGACCGCTCGAAGCGAC
>JBBRBZ010000023.1:0-29082 GCA_038205305.1 Gemmatimonadales bacterium | reverse complement strand
ATCCCTTCTTCACCGACGTGCGAGTGCGTGAGGCATTGACCCTCGCGCTCGACCGCACCACGATGGCGGCAAATGTGTTCGGGGCTGGAACGGCCGTGCCCGACGCCGCGGAATCCCTCCTCTGGAGCTGGATGTCTGGTGGCACCATCCGTTCAGCGAAGCGCGACGTGGCGCGGGCGCGGGCACTCCTTGCGGCCGCGGGATGGCGCGATTCCGATGGCGATGGCGTCCTCGACAAGGGCGGCGTACCGTTCCGTGTTTCGGTCATCGTGTCCAACAGTGGCCCGATCCGGCCGAGATTTGCGGTCCTCGCACAGGCCGCGTGGAAATCGATCGGCGTGAATGCCGAACTGCATCCCGCGCCGGGACCGGACTGGAATGCTCGCCGCATGAAGGGTGACTTTGACATCGACATTACCGGGTCGAGTCAGGACGCCAGCCCTTCGTCGCTGGTGGAGGCATGGTCGTGCGCGGCGGCACAACGATCCGGCTCACTCAACGTTGGGCACTGGTGTGATCCGAGCTTCGATCGGCTGGTGAGCGCTGCAGTCACCTCGCGCGGCAACGTCGGCGACTGGAAGAGTGTGCTGACCCGGATGACCAGCCAGCATCCCGCCGCCTTCTTGGCAGCACCAGCCACCGTTGCTGCCGTTCACACTCGATTCGACAACCCACTGATCCTGCCGGTGCACCAATGGCTCTTCCTCTGGCAGTGGCGCATCCGCCCCGGCGCCGCCATCGCCCGCGACCGGTAACGTGATCGGCTGGCTCTTCCGTCGCAGTGCGGATGCTGTCGCTACGGCGCTCGTGGCGGTGGTCGTGCTCGTCCTGTTGGTGCATCTCCTTCCCGGTGATCCGCTTGCCGTCCTCATCGGCGAGCGCGAGGTCGACGCCGCGCAGCGCGCGGCACTCGCCGCGAGCTGGGGTACCGACCAGCCGATCTGGATCGCCGTCGGTCACTACCTTCTGTCGCTTGGGCATGGCGATCTCGGGCTCGCGATGAGCGAGAACCGACCTGTCACGACAATCCTCCTTGAACGACTCTGGCCGACGCTGCTGCTCGGCGGCCTCACCCTGGTGATCGACTTCACCGTCGGGCTCGCGCTCGGACTCTGGAGCGCACTGCACCCGGAGAGCTGGCGCGCGCGCCTCATCGGGGCGCTGACCGTGGTCGGCTATTCCCTCCCCTCCTTCGTGCTCGGCATGGTGCTGGTCTCCGTCTTTGCCCAGCGGCTGCCCTGGCTCCCGCCAGCCGGACTTGCCGACCTGACCCTGCCACTCGATGCCCCCTTTGCCGCCACCCTCGTCGATCGCCTCAAGCACCTGGTGTTACCGCTTGCGAGCATGGTGATCGCGACGATCGCGGTCCCGCTGCGGCAGCAGCGCTCCGCCGTGATGGGGACCGTCACCCAGCCGTGGGTGCTCGCGGCACGCGCCCGCGGGGTGTCGCCCGCGGCGATCGCGTGGCGACACTGCTGGCGTCCTGCGCTCACCCCGGTCGTCACGCTGCTGGGGCTCTGGCTACCCATGCTGGTGGGTGGTGCGGTCTTCATCGAGATGCTCTTCAACTGGCCTGGTATCGGGTCGCTGATCGCCCAAGCCACGGCGAGCCGAGACATCCCCCTCGTGCTCGGCGCTGGGGTGCTGCTCATTGTGATGGTGCAGGTGGGCTCGCTCGTGGCTGACATCCTCTACCGGGTGGTCGACCCGGTGCAGCGCGACCAATGAAGCTCCAGACCAAGGTCGGCCTCGGATTGCTCGGGCTGCTGGCGCTGCTCGCCATGGTGGGCCCCTTCGTGACCGTCGACCCCGACGCCCAGCTCGATCTGCTGCACGGCACGCTCCAGCCGCCGTCGCTCTCGCACCTGCTTGGCACTGACGAGTTCTCGCGCGACGTGCTGGCGCGACTCGCCCACGGGGCGGGCATTTCGCTCGGCGTCGGACTCATTGCGGTCGTCGTTGCGGCGCTGCTGGGCATGGCCATCGGACTCTGGGCCGGCGACAGCGAGGGGATGGCCGGCAAGATGCTGCGCCGCGTCATCAATCTCGGACTCGCGATCCCTCGCATCGTGGTGCTGCTCGTGCTGCTCTCGGCCATCGGCGCGGTGCCGATCTGGCTCCTCGCGGTGGTCCTCGGCATGACCGGGTGGCCCGCCATGGCTCGCCTGGTGCGGGGCGAGACCCTGCGGCTCCGAACGGCGCAGTATGTCTCCGCCGCACAGGCACTCGGCGCCACCAGGGCACGCATCCTCTGGCGCGACATTCTGCCGGGTGCGCTGCCGCCGCTGCTGGTCGCCGCCACCCTCGGCATTGCCGATGCGATGCTCCTGGAAGCCGGCCTCTCGTTCCTGGGCCTCGGCGCACCACCTCCGGCTGCCAGCTGGGGTGGCATGCTGCTCGAGTCGCGCAGCGTGATGGCCGTCGCGCCGTGGATGGTGCTAGCGCCAGGGCTGGCCTTGGTCGCTGCGACGTCTGCTGCCACATTGCTGGGTGACGCCCTGCGCCGCCGGCTCCAACCCGACGTGACATGACCGCACTCCTCGAAGTCAAAGACCTCACCATCTCCTTCCCTCAGGCGCAGGGCGAGCCAGTCGTCGCCGTCGATGGCGTGAGCTTCCGCGTGTCGGCGGGCGAGGTGCTGGCGCTGGTTGGGGAATCGGGCTGCGGCAAGTCGCTCACCGGTCTGGCGCTTCCCGGACTGCTGCCGGCGGCCGCACGACTTGGTGCGACAAGCGAGATCCGCTTCAAGGGCACCGATATCTCGCGGCTCTCGGAGCGCGAGCTGCGCAACTATCGCGGACGCCGCATCGCGATGGTCTTCCAGGACCCGCTCACCTCGCTCAATCCCGTCATGCGCGTCGGCCAGCAGATCATCGAGGCGATCCAGGCGCATCGCCAGGTGGGTCGCGCGGAGGCGCGGGCGCGCGCCATTGAACTGCTCAGCGAAGTCGGCATTGCCGATCCCGGCGAGCGCGTCGACAGCTACCCCCACCAACTCAGCGGCGGCATGCGGCAGCGGGTGATGATCGCCATCGCCCTGGCGGGTGAACCCGACCTGCTCGTCGCCGACGAACCAACGACCGCGCTCGACGTCACCGTGCAGGCCCAGATTCTCGAACTCCTCGACCGGCTGCGCGCGGCGCGCGGTATGGCCGTGCTGCTGATCACCCACGATCTCGGCATCGTGGCCGGTCGCGCTGATCGCGTCATGGTGATGTATGCCGGACGGATGGCGGAGACTGCCTCCACGGCGGCGCTCTTCGCGGCGCCGGCGCATCCCTACACGCGCGGCCTCTTCGCCTCCATCCCGCGACTCAGCGGTGAAGGCGGTCGGCTGCCGTCGATCCCTGGCACCGTCCCTCGCCCCGATCAGTGGCCCACCGGCTGTCGCTTCAATCCGCGCTGTCCGGTGGTGATCCCCATCTGCCGCGAGCAGCAACCCGGCCTCGACGCCATCGCCAGCGGGCACCGCGTCGCGTGCTGGGTTGCCGCGAAGACCGCTGCGAAGACCGCTCGATGAGCGAACCACTCGTTCAGGTCGAGGGACTCATCAAGCACTACCACTCGGGCGGCTGGCTGCGCCGCAATGCGGCCGTGGTGCATGCGGTGGAATCGGTGTCGTTCAGCATCGCCCCCGGGGAGACCCTCGCGCTGGTGGGCGAGTCTGGCAGCGGCAAGAGCACGGTGGGGCGCGCGGTGCTGCGACTCGAGGTGCCCACCGCCGGCGTGGTGCGGTTCGACGGCAGTGATCTCGCCGCGCTCACCCCGCTCGAGTTGCGCGAGTTGCGCAGCCAGATGCAGATCGTCTTCCAGGATCCCTTCGCCTCGCTCAATCCGCGGCGGACCGTCGGGGCGTCGGTGGCCGAGGGGCTGGAGATTCATGACCTTGTGCCGCGCGAGGAGATTCCCGAGCGCGTGGCCCAGCTGCTGGAAGAGGTCGGCCTCGATGCGTCCTACGCCGATCGCTATCCGCACGAGTTCTCCGGCGGGCAGCGGCAGCGGATCGGGATCGCCCGGGCGCTCGCGGTCGAGCCGCGCTTCATCGTCTGTGACGAGCCCGTCTCGGCACTCGACGTCTCGGTGCAGGCCCAAGTACTCAACCTGCTGCTCGACCTCCGCGAGCAGCGTGAACTCGCCTACCTCTTCATCGCGCACGACCTGGCGCTGGTGCACCAGATCGCCCATCGGGTTGCGGTGATGTACCTCGGCACCATCGTGGAGATCGGTCCCGCGCGCGCCGTCATCGGTGCCCCGAGACACCCCTACACCCAGGCGCTCGTCTCGGCGGTGCCCGAACCCGATCCAACCCAGATGAAGTCCCGCATCGTCCTCGAGGGCGATCCACCATCCCCCACGGCACCGCCGCCGGGCTGCCCCTTCGTCACCCGCTGCTTTCACCCCAGGAAGGACTCGCGCTGCAGTGCCGAGCGCCCGCTCCTGCGGACGGTTGGCGAACAGGACGTCGCCTGCCATTATGCAGAATCGTGAGAACGGCTCGACTCACCCCTCTCGCGTTCACCTCATCAGGTCATTGCCCATGCGCCTCACCGCCTCCGCCTCGCTGCTCGTCGCCCTCGCCATCGGACTGCATCCTGTTGCGAGCCATGCCCAGCTCCGGCCGGTCGTCTGCTGCAACAAGGGACCGGCGATCGTCTACGACATCTCCTTCCCCAACGCGGCACATCATGAGGCCGAGGTGAAGGCGACCTTCACGACGCTGCCGGCCGGACCGGTGAATTTCAAGATGGCGCGCGCCTCGACCGGCCGGTATGCGCTCACCGAGTATGCCAAGAATGTCTACGCTGTGCGGGCGACGAGCGGCACCGGCAAGGCCCTCCCCGTCACCCATCCCGACCCCTACAGCTGGACCGTGACGGGCCATGATGGCACGGTCACGCTCAGCTACACCAACTTCGCCAACGTCGGCAGCGGCACCTTCAGCGGCTACAACCTCACGCAGGAGCATATCCAGCCGCAGGGCGTCTTTGTCTATGTGAAAGGACTCGAGGCGCGCCCCATTCGCGTCACTTTCCATCGACCGGACCCCTCCTGGACCATCGCGACCCAGCTGGTGCCGACGAGCAACCCGGAGACCTTCACCGCTCCCGGCATGCAATACCTGTTCGACTCACCCACCCACATCGGCAACATCGCCTGGCGCGAGTGGTCGGAGACGCACGACGGCAAGCAGCAGACCTGGCGCGTGGCGCTCGACGATCCGACCGCTGACAAGGCGATCGATGCCTATGCCGACGGCGCGCGGAAGATCGTGCACGAGGCGGCGGCAGTGTACGGAGAATATCCGTCGTATGACTACGGCACCTATACTTTTGTCGCCTGCTACCGGACTGACTGCCAAGGCGACGGCATGGAACACCGCAACTCCACCAGTGTGTCGGGTGGCAGCATGCGGGGCAACGGCCAGGCGGGGCTCAGCACCCTGTCGCACGAGTTCTTCCATTCATGGAACGTCAAGCGCATCCGGCCGGTCGGCATCGAGCCGTTCGCCTATGATCGCGCCAACATGACCGATGGCCTCTGGATCGCCGAGGGCTTCACCCAGTACTATGGCCCGCTGCTCCAGGAGCGCGCCGGAGATATTCCCGCCGCCACGGTCATTCGAGGAGTCGGCGGCACCATCAACGCCGTCACCAACTCGCCCGGGCGGAAGTACTTCGGCCCGATCGGGATGAGCCAGCAGGCGCCCTTCCGCGACGGCGCATCGGCCAGCGACCCGGTGGCGCCCAACACCTTCATCTCGTACTACACCTATGGCGCAGGGATCGCCATCGCACTCGACTTCTCGCTGCGTGCTCATGGCAAGTCGCTCGACGACTACATGCGCACCCTCTGGCTCCGCTTCGGCAAGCCGGAAATCGCCTACACCATGGCGGATGCCCGTCGCGCACTGATCGCAACATCCGGGGATTCGACCTGGGCCTCCGCTTTCTGGAAGCGCTACGTGGAGAGTAACGAACTGCCCGACTACGCGACCCTGCTCGAACCGGCCGGATTGCTCCTGCGGAAGTCCTCGCCGGGAACGGCCTGGATCGGTGGTTTCATCGGTCGCGGCAACCCGCGGATGACCACCGACACCATCGCGGCACAGGTGCTCTCCTCCCCCGGCGGCACACCACTCTACGAGGCGGGCATCGAGACGGGCGACGTCATCACCAGCGTTGACAGCAAGCCAGTCACCGGGGCCGACGTGGCGGCGGCACTCGCGACGCACAAGCCGGGTGACCAGATTACGCTCGGCTACACCAGCACCGTCGGGCCGAAGACGGCCACCATCACCATGATCGAGAATCCCATGGTCGAGGTGGTCACCTTCGAGCAGGCGGGTCGTACGCCCACGGCCGGGCAGCTCGCCTTCCGCACCAAGTGGCTCGAGTCGAAGGCGAAGCCCTGAGATGACCCTCTCGT
Source organism: Gemmatimonadales bacterium (assembly GCA_038205305.1). Classification (GTDB taxonomy): domain Bacteria; phylum Gemmatimonadota; class Gemmatimonadetes; order Gemmatimonadales; family GWC2-71-9; genus Palsa-1233. Next base: position 22,656 of record JBBRBZ010000023.1, on the reverse strand, counting down.
TGCACCTGATCGATGCGTTCGCGTCGGAGCCATTCACCGGCAACCCGGCCGCCGTGGTGCTGCTCGACCACCCCCGGCCGGATACTTGGCTGCAGTCCGTGGCCATGGAGATGCACCAGTCGGAGACCGCCTTCCTCCTGCCGGTGGAGGACGGCTACTCGCTGCGCTGGTTCACGCCGATGGACGAGATGGACCTGTGTGGCCACGCCACCATGGCGAGTGCGCACTATCTCTACCAGGAAAACCTCCTCGCGGCCGATGCGATCGCTCGCTTCAAGACGCGGAGCGGGCTGCTGACGGCGGAGCGCCTCGCCGACGGCCAGATTGCCGCCGAATTTCCGGCGCTCGACTTCGCACCAATGCGTCCGCCAACCGGGCTCGATGCCATGCTCGGCCTGACACCCAAGGAAGTCCTGCGCAGCACCTATGACATCATTTGTGTGCTACACAGCGAAGATGAGGTGATCAACCTCGCCCCCGACATGGCGGCGATCGCGCGACTCGATGCCCGCGGCCTCGTGGTGACCGCCTTGAGCGATCGTGAGGACCGCGATTTCGTGTCGCGTTGCTTTTACCCTGGCACCGGTGTGCCGGAGGATCCGGTGACCGGGTCGGCGCATTGTGCGCTGGCACCCTACTGGCGTGACGCCCTTGGCGAGGACGATTTCACTGCGTTTCAGGCCTCGCCACGGGGGGGCGTGCTGCGCTGCGAAATCGAGCGAGACCGGGTGCGGCTGATCGGTCGAACTATCACCACGGTGCGAGGAACACTGCTCGCCTGAGCCGACGACTGCGCCCTGACACAGCGACGCCGACCTGCAGTTCCCTGCCAGGTCGGCGTCGTCACATCAACGGGTCTGGTGCTCGCTCACGGCCCGCCGAGGAGCATCCGTCGTACCGTGCTGAGAACCTCGTTGTCGGAGCCGAGCTTCTCGATGCGGCGGATGGACTTGCCGTCCATGGCTACCCAGAGGCGTGTGCGGTCGCCGGCCATGTCGACGTCGATCACCCAGGTGGTGATCGGCTTGGCGTTCGGGCGTTCGACCACGTCGATCTCGCGCATCACGGTGTACTTGGCCCAAGCCCATCCCTTCTCGACGGTATCGATGGTGACCGGAATCATTCCCGTCTGCCCCTCGCCCATCGGCAGTGTCGCCACGATCAGCTCGAGACCAAGCGCGGAGTACGGTTCAACCTCGAGAATTTCGCTCCAGCGCCAAGACTGTCCCGTCGGGCTCTGGAACTCCCGCTCCACCGAGCGGTGGTTGTAGCGGACGATGTAGGTTCCCTTGGGTGTCCAGCGCCAGGTCTGGATCGGCCGCAACGATTCCTTGTCGAGCAGGACCGAGTCGGAATACTCGCCCTTCTCGGTCACGACACGCCGCACTTGTTCCCAGGCGCTGCGGCTGCCGACGCGGGTGCTCCGCAAGGAGACCGAGCCGTCGGGCACTTCTGCCGGATCGGACACTGGATGCGTCGTGAGCCACCCGAGCGAAGGCTTGAGCCGGAGACCGTCGGGGGCCACGGGGGCTCCCTCGAAGGGGAGACTCAAGCCGACCGTGCTGCAGTTGCAGAGCAGGACAACCGCCAGCGGGGCAAGAAGCCGCAGAGCCAGCCGACGGGGAACGAGATTGTGCAATCGAGGATACTCCCAGTAAGACACGCACACCCACGGGGCGGACCGATGCGGCCGCTCGAGGGGAGCAGTATGTCTGGATCAGTCCTGAACTATACCCGACCCGTCTCCTCCCGGAGAGGGGGGTGGTTAACTCCGCGACTTCCCCGCCGTCTCACCAGCATGCGAAAGCTCTTCCTCCCCGCCCTGGCCCTCGGACTCCTCGCCACTTCGGCGGGGGCCCAGGCGCCGATGACCTCGATCGACTCGGCACGTCACGTTCTGAACCGACTTGCCTATGGGGCACTCCCCGGCCAGATCGAGGCGGTCGCCCGCGAGGGCGTGATGAAGTGGGTCGATCGCCAGTTGGGCTTCGACGACATCCACGACCCCGCCCTGAAGAGCCTCGAGTCGAGCTTCGACATCCTGCACACGTCCGCGTCAGACCTGCAAGGGATGCAGCAGAAGCAGGTTGCCCAGGCAAAGCGGCTCCAAGCGATCGATGACACCACCGCGAGGGCCCAAGCGCTCCAGATGCTTCGACAGGACCAGCAGGCCGGCAAGCAGGATCTTCGCACACTGCTGGGGGAGGTCTCCTCCCTGGCCGTGATTCGCGCCGCTCAGTCCGACCGGCAGCTGCCGGAAATTCTCGCCGACTTCTGGACCAACCACTTCAACGTCTTCATCGGCAAGAATCAGGATCGCCCCTATTTCCCGGAATATCTCGAGGGCACCATCCGGGCGCATGCGCTCGGGCGATTCGAGGACCTCCTCCTGGCCACGGCGAAGAGCCCGGCGATGATGCTGTACCTCGACAACGCACAGAGCGTGGCGGCCAACACCGACCAGCGCACGCTGGCGCTGGCCCAACAGGCGCGGGCTCGCCCGGGCGCCATGCGCACTGGACGCAACGGCCGCAGGACGATTGGCCCACCGCGCCAGCCGCTGCTCGACTCGGCCCAGATGGCTCGCCTCAAGCAGAGCGCCCCGCGCGGGCTGAACGAGAACTACGCCCGAGAGCTGATGGAGCTCCACACCCTTGGCGTCGATGGTGGCTACAGCCAACAGGATGTGATCAACGTCGCGCGCGTGCTCACCGGCTGGGGTGTGGATCGTCGCACCGATGAATTCGCGTTCCGCGCGGTCGCCCACGACACCGATCCCAAGACCGTGCTGGGTGAACGCTTCCCCGGCGGACATGGGGAGGACGAGGGCGTGCGGCTGCTCAAGTACTTGGCCGAACAAGCTGCGACGATGCACCATGTCAGCGCACAGCTCTGCGCTCGCTTTGTTGCGGATGCCGCACCCGATGGTTGCATCGATGACGCAGTCCGCGCCTGGAAGCAGAGCAAGGGCGACATCCGGGTCGTGATGCGCGCCATCATCTACTCCCCCGATTTCTGGGCGCCGAGCAACGTGCAGAGCAAGGTGAAGACGCCGCTGGAGTTTGTGGTGAGCGCCGTGCGTGCCCTCGGAGGGACGCCCGACTCCACACCTCGCACCGCCCAGCGAGTCGCTCAATTGGGCGAGCCGCTGTTCCAGAAGCAGACTCCCAATGGCTACGGCGAGAGCCAGGAGGACTGGGTCAACAGCGGCGCCCTCCTCGCCCGGATGAACTTCGCCGTCCAGCTCGCCTCGGGCCGCCTTCCGGGGGTCACCATCGACCTGGAGAGTGTCATCCCCGCCACCACCGATCACGCCGCGCTTGTCGACCGAATCGACCGCTCCGTCCTCGGCGGGGGAATGAGCGACCACACGCGCACCACCATCCTGAAGCAGATCGCCGATCTCTCCGACCCCCGTGCCGCGCGTGCACTGGCGGTGGGACTGGCGATCGGCGGCCCGGAGTTTCAGCGCCAGTGACCATCAACCGACGCGCCTTCATGAAGGCGGGCGGACTCGCCCTCCTCTCCCTCGGTGCCGATCCGCTCTTTCTCGATCGGGCCGCGTATGCTCTGCGTGCGACAGGAGCGCGCGCCTCGAAGCGCACCCTCGTCTGCCTCTTCCAGCGTGGCGCCGTCGACGGGCTCTCGATGATCGTCCCCGCAGGTGATCCCTACTACTGGCAGGAACGGCAGCGCATCGCCCTGCCTCGCGAGCAACTCCTCCCGCTCGACGACATGTTCTCGCTGCACCCGCGGCTCGCGCCGCTCAAGTCCCTCTGGGATCAGCACTCGCTGGCGATCGTCCACGGCGTTGGCTCTCCATCGATCTCCCGCTCGCACTTCGACGCGCAGGACTTCATGGAATCGGGGACGCCCGACCTGAAGAGCACACCCGATGGCTGGGCCAATCGCTACTGCTCGCACGCCCAGGAACATCAGAACACGCCGTTCCGTGCCGTGGCATTCGGGCCGCAATTGCCTCGTACCATGGCTGGCAGCGCCCCTGCGCTCGCTATCGATGACCTGCGCACCTTCGGCATGAAGGCCGCTCGCGGAGAGGGGGAGCAGAAGCTCACTGCAGCGTTCGAGGAGCTGTACGGCGGCTCCGCAACCGGCTTGGTGGCCTCCTCCTCGGCCGAGAGCTTCGAGGCGATCCGGATGCTGAAGGCGGCAAATCCGGGCGCCAACCCGCCCGCGAATGGCGCCCAGTATCCCAACGGCAAGCTCGGCCAGTCGATGCAGCAAGTCGCTCAGCTCATCCGCGCCGACCTCGGCGTGGAGATCGCCTTCGTCGATGTTGGCGGCTGGGATACCCACGTCAACCAAGGCAACGACCAAGGCCAGCTCGCAAGCCGCCTCGATGAACTGGGGCGGACCCTCGGCGCCTTCTCGACCGACCTGGGCGAGCGGATGCGCGACGTGGTGGTCGTCACCATGAGTGAGTTTGGGCGCACCGTGAAGGAGAATGGCACCGGCGGCACCGACCACGGCCACGGCACGGCGATGATGGTCATGGGCGGCGATGTCCGCGGCGGCAAGATCTATGGCAAGTGGCCAGGCCTCGCACCGGAGCAGCGCTACGAAGGCCGCGACCTCGCCGTCACCACCGATTTCCGGAGCGTCTTCAGCGACGCGCTGCAGGGCGCCCTCGGGCCCGCCGACATTGCCCAGGTCTTCCCCGGATTCACCGGTCCGACCAAGCTCGGCATGTTTGGTTGAGCGACCGGTGATCTGAAAAGCGGCGCCCCGGAGCCCCAGTGGTTTCGGGGCGCCGCTGTTTCTGGCGGCGCAGAACTGGGGAGAGGCTGGCGCCGATAGGGCCTCGGGTTAGCTTAAAGGGTCTCCCACATCCATCGAGGACCATCCGCCCCACGCCTGGTATCGTCGCGAGCTTCTCTCGGTGTCGTACCCCGTCATCACCCACTGAACCAGCGCGACCGCCTCTCCTGCTCGCGGCGCCCCCACTGATTCACGAGCGAAACCACGCCGATGCCGAGCATCTCGTTGTTGCGAACAATGGCAGCCGTCTGTCTTGCGGCCCCGATCCTTGCCTGCTCCCATTCCGAGAGTTTTACCGGGACAGACGGCCCCGCCACCGGACCGTTCTCAAGCCCGCCACCGGTCCGCCTCACCTACAACCCGGGCAACAATTACACTCCGACATGGACCGAGGACGGCAAAGGGATCTTGTATTCCTTCTCCTACGAAAACCCGGACCACTACGCCGACGATCGCTGCGTCGGGCTGCTGCCGACTACCGGGGGCACCCGCCTCTGGGAGCTGTGCGACACCCGACGCGAGCACGCCGACTCGGCGGACAGCTTCTTCGGTGTGTCGATCGCGCCTGACGGCAAACTGCTCTACATCGAGATGTCAACACGTCGCGGCCACGGTGGATTGAGTGGAGTCAATCAGCCGCCGCAGGTTCGCGCACTCTGGTTGGCGGACACAGCCTTCCCGTTCCAGCGACGGAAGTTGGTGGAGCTTTCGAATGGTATCAGGCTTAATGACAGGTTTCTTCAGTGGCTGACCGATACCCGTTGGCTCAGCGGAACGGCCTTCGTTGCCCTCGCGAAGAGGACGTCGGACAGGAACCCGTGGGATTCAGTCGGTAGCGGCGTGGGCATTATCCGCGGCACCATCATATCGACCGGAGCCACACTCGCCATGATTCCCGGAACAGAAGACGCGCGCTACTACTCACTGGCCGAGGAGGGCAGCTCGCTGATCTTCATCCGGGACGACATGCACCTGATGCGCACGCCGATCACGGGTGGCACGCCGGTGATGGTGAGTACAACCCCGGTACTCCAATCCGTCTTTGACCTGACCTGCCAGCACACCACGTGCCTCGTCACCGGCAATGGCGTCTGGCGGGTGGACCTGGTGTCGGGCCAAGCCGTGCAACTCGCCGACACCATCCGTGATGCACGCCTTTCGCCCGTGACTGGCGATGTGGTGGGGACCGCCGTCACCAGCATGGTGCGCATCCAGATCGGGGGAGGCATCCAGCCCCTCAGCTCGATCATGCTCTACCACGGGGTGGTGCCGTGAGTCGGGCCCTCGCCTCGGCCACCACCCTCGCCCTGCTCACGTCGGGCTGCGGGCATTCGTCGTCGTTCGTGAGCGAGGAGCAGAGCACCTCGGTGCCCTACGCTGCCACGATTCCTGTCCGGCTCACCTACAACCCGGCCGACAACTACTGGCCCTCCTGGACCCAGGACGGCCGAGCGATTCTGTACGACTACTCGACCACCGAAGGCGACAGCCACGGCGATGATCGCTGCATCGGACTTCTGCGGCAGAGTGGCGGCACCCGACTCTGGGGCATGTGCGACACGCGTCGGGAGCATGCGGACTCGGCCGACAGTTTCGCCGCAGCTGCCATCGACAGTGTCGGTCGCCTGCTCTACCTCGAAGCATCAACCAAGCGGGGAAGTGGCGGGCTCAGCGGGGTGAATCAGCCACCAAAGACTGTCAACCTCTGGCTCGCGGACACCACCTTCCTCTTCCAGCGGAGGAAGCTGTTGGATATCAGCAACGGCCTTCAGCTCGATGGGCATTTCGTCAATTGGCTGCGTGACACTCAATGGCTGTCTCCCTCCTCGTTCGTTGCATTGGCCCAGTTCGACTCGATCCGGCCGCATATGCATGGCGCGGAGGTGGACTCGGTCTTCATCGGCGTGGGGGTGGTACTCGGGGAGATCGGTACCAGCGGGGCAGCATTGTCGATGATTGCAGGCACCCACGGCGCCACCGAGTACTCGATTGCGGAACAGGGGCAGTCTCTCGTCGTCTGGCGGAACGGGTTGAGCGTGGAGCGCGTCGCCATGTCCGGCGGGTTGCCACAGACGGTGGCAACCTTGCCCTCCGCTCCCGGAAGGGCGATCACCGGAGTGACCTGTCGAGACGACGCCTGCATCGTGACCACTGTTGCGTCGGGAGCGGGGCCGCATGCCTGGAGATTGACCCTTTCGACTGGCACCTTCACCGACCTCGGCGCCGGCCCTGATGAGTTTCCCCGACTATCCCCCACCTCCGGCGATCTGGTCGGCCGCATCTTCACCGGATTCGTGCATTCGATTCCGGGCGCGTCCCTTCGGCAACAAGGCGCACTGCACCTGTACCCAGGACTCCTCCACTGATGAACAACTCTCCGCGAATTCGGCTCGGTTCCTGGCGACTGGTCGCACTACTGGCGGCCGTGGGCTGCGGCCACACCGACGGCTTCACAACCGGCGCCAACCCCAGTACCGGGCCATTGGTCCCCGGTACGGACGTTCGGCTCACCTACAACGCCGAGCAGGACTACTGGCCCGCGTGGACCGAGGACAGCAGCGGCGTGCTCTACGCCTATGTCCCCGAGGGACGCGCCGACCACGATCGCTGCGTCGGGCTGATCAACCCGTTGGGAGGCGAGCGACTCTGGGAGTTGTGCGACAACCAGGTCGGCCACGCCGATTCGACCGACTCCTTCACCGCCTTCGCGCTCGGGCGTGACGGTCGCCTGCTCTATCAGGAAGTGTCGGCGAAGCTGCATGCCGAAGTACCCACCACCAACGCACTCTGGCTCGCCGACAGTGCCCAGCCCTTCGCCCGGCGCAAGCTGATCACCTTCCCCATTCAGCTATCGGGAACTAACGTCGATTGGCTGGCGGATATCGCCTGGACGGGACCGGCGAGCTTCATCGCGCTCGCGTTGGAGTATGTGCCGGTGCCGCATTGCCTCTGCGGACTCGACGACTCCGCCTTCGTCGGCAAGTTCGTGGTGCGCGGGACCATCAATGCCTCCGGCGCACAGTTGACGCCGATTGCGGGAACGGAGGGCGCCAACAGTTACGCCCTTGCCGAGGGAGGCAATTCGATCGTCTTCGGCGACCGCGTCAGCAACGCGCTGCACGGCGTGTCTGCCAATGGGGGTAGCGCCGTGACACTCGGCAGCGTCGGCAGCCAGAGCGCGGTCACTGGCATCAGCTGCCGCCTCTTGACCTGCGCGGTGGCGACCAACCAGATCGTGGTGCTCCCCAGCACGCCGGGAATCTTCCCCGACCTGTCGAAGCCATCGGGGCGGCTCTATCGCTTCGACATCAGCACGGGGGTGTCGACCCTCCGGCGCAGCGGCGATACCGTGGCCAACACCGGAATGTTCGCATCACCATTGATCACACCGAACGGCACCGATCTGATCGTCCAATCCGGCGGGGTCGCCGGCCATCTCCAAACCGCCTCGTCGCGCTTCGGTGACCTCTTCCTGTACAAGGGAATCCTGCCATGATCGGTCCGCGGCTGCTTCGCCTCGTGCGCACTCTCGCCCTGATGCTCCTCACGTCAGTGCCCCTGGCGGCCCAAGGTGTGGGCGGCCTCGTCGGCAAGGTAACCGATGCCAGTAACGACCATGCCATTCGCGGCGCCGAGGTGCGCCTCGACGGCAACCGGTTCACCACCGTGACCGATTCCGCAGGCGAGTGGCGGCTACGGAGCATTCCGGCAGGCGTACACACGCTGTCGATCAACATTCCCGGCTATCGACCCTCGACGCGAAATGACATTGTGGTGCGCCCGGGTGAAGTCACCCGAGTCGATGCCAGGCTGGCGCCCGTGGCAGTGCAACTCGCCGAGCTCGTGGCGGTCGGGGTGCAGGACCCGGTACTCGACCCGATGGCCACGGCATCAGAACAGCGGATCACCAAGGAGGATTTCCGCCGCCTTCCGGTGAGCACGTTGGAAGACGCCATCTCGTTGCAGGCCGGTGTGGTGGGTGGCAGTTATCGCGGCGGGCGCGTCGGCCAGCAGGCGTTCGTACTCGACGGCTTCGGCGTCAAGAACCAGCTCGATGCCTCCACCGGTTCGATCGGCATTCACATTCCCGTGGATTTCATCACCGAGGCGTCGCTCATCACCAACGGCTTCTCAGCGCGCTACGGTCAGGCGATTTCTGGACTGATCACGGTGACCACTCGCGACGGCGGCAACGCGTGGCATGGTCGCACCGCGTATGAGACCGATCGCCCGCTCACCGGCAAGGCCGACCTCGGCCTCGACCGCCTGGTCCTCTCGGCCGACGGCCCGCTGATTGGGCGCGCAACCGTAGTTGGTGTGATCGATGTCTCCGCCCAGCTCGACGCCGATCCCACCAACGCTCCAGCGCCGACGGATCCCCGCGATCCCCGACATGCCACCCCCGCTCCCCTGCCGCACAACAGCGGCGAGGTCTGGACCGGCGGCGCCAAGATCACCCTCCCGGTGGGTGACCGCATCGTGGGACGACTCTTCGGCCTGATGTCACGAGATCAGCGCTACCTCTTCGACCAGCAATACAAGTACGATCCGAACTTCGGTCCCGGTAGTCGCACCGACGGTACCCTGATCACCTCGCAGCTTCAGCTGCTTCCCAAGCAGAACAGTCGCCATCCCTTCCTCGGCGACCTGCGAGTCGGCTACTTCGACCGTTCCTTCGTCCGCGGAGCGGTCGACGCGCCAGACTATTCCTTCGGTGCCTTCACCGGGAAGCGCCTCGACATCGCTGGCGAAGCACTCGCCAAGTCGCAGGATACCATCGCTGCACGCGCGGTGGTCCCCGGCTTCGTGCCGCCGCAGTTCTCGAGCAACACGCCATGGGGCGTGCCGGCCTTCTTCATGGGGGCCGCCTCGCACGGCGAGATCGCCTGGAACCGCTTCAAGGAACTGCGCACGCAGCTGGACATGAGCTGGTCGGCCGGGCCGAACGCCGACTTCTATTTCGGTGGCATGAACGCGGCTCAGGATGTAAAGACCTTCCAGCGCGTCCTCGCCTTCTACCCGGTAGGCGACACCATCCCCGGCGCCACGGCCTCAAGCTTCTCGCCGTCGATCTCTGCGCTCTACACCGAGGCCCAGATCCGGGCCAGCGATCTCGCCATCACCGCGGGGTTGCGTTACGACGCGTTCAACCCTGGTGGCGATCTGCACAACTCCACCCTCGGCGCACGCTCCTCGATCAACCCGCGGATCGGCGTCTCCACCGTGCTCAAGAATGCGACCTTCGTGGCGAGTCTGGGGAAGTTCTCGCAACCGCCCGACTTGCAGTATCTGGTCGACGCGGCGTTTGACGACAGCACCCGCACCGGTCGCTTCCGGCAGGGGAATCCCAATCTAGGCTTCGAGTCTGCCACCCAGTTTGAATTCAGCGCCCGGATGCGACTGCGCGAGCGTTCCACCCTCAAGGTGAACGTCTACGACAAGCGCCTCAACGGTCTGGTCTCCTCGACGCCAATCAACGTGAACCCCGACTCGAGTGTCTTCGTCAACGCTGATGTCGGCGAAGTGATCGGCGCAGAGGTGATCTTCGAACGGGAACGCCACAACGGCATCGGCGTGCGCCTGGCCTTCGTGGCGCAGCGCGCCGAGGCGACGGTCACCAACGCCTTCGAGTTGCGCCGCCTTGTGGTGATCGATCCGGTCACCCACGACACCCTCTCGGCAGGACGGAACCAGTTCCCGCTCGACTACGACCGTCGCCTCTCGGTCATCGCCACGGTCGACGCCGAATCGAAGCCCGACGCCGGCCCGCGCCTGTTCGGCGTGCGCCCCTTCGGCCTGATCTCAGGTGCGTTGGTGGGACGGTATGCCTCGGGACTCCCCTACACGCGCACCAGTACGCTCGGTGATTCCCTGCTCGGGCCGATCAACGGACAGCGCCTCCCCGCTCAGTGGAGCATCGACATGCTGTTCCGCCGGCCGGTGAAGTTCGGCAAGATCGACGGCGGGATCTACCTCGATATTCGCAACCTCACCAATCGAATGAACCAGCCGAGCGTGCGGCGCGACACTGGCAGTCCGACACCATCAATCCAAACGGTGAACACCCTCGCCGAAGCAGCGTACGCTGCCAACCCGTCGGCTATCCCCTACGAGTCACCACGGTACCGCCGCTGGGCGGACCTCAACAGTGACGGAGTCATTTCGGGGCGCACCGAGCTCTTTCCGCTCTTTCTTTCGGCGGCGAAGGACTATACCGCGCCGCTCTTCGTCTATGGCCCGCCGCGCGCGGTTCGCTTCGGCATGGAGATCCTCTTCTAGATGCGAGCCTGCTTGACCGGGATTGAAGTGATGACGTTCACCTGCAGGCCGGGCGAGCAGTGAGGGGACGCCGGTCGGTGCTGCTGCTGATGTGCGTGGGATTCGTGGCGGCATGCTCCCACAAGCCCGTGCCGCCAGTGGCATTCGTCCCGGGAGAGCTTCGTGCCCCGGACGGCTCACTGCCACCCAACGACGCGCTCGGGCGCAGCATCCGGCGCGGCCACGCTCTGCTGATCGCCACGCGCGATTCATTGCCGACGCACGTGGGCAATGCCCTGCGCTGCACCTCGTGCCATCTCGATGAAGGGCACCGCCCCAATGCCATGCCGCTCACCGGCGTGTATGCGCGCTTTCCCCAGTATCGCCCGCGCACCGACGCGGTCGCGTCCATCGAAGACCGGATCAACGGCTGCTTCCGTCGTTCGATGAACGGCACTGCACTCAGCGCCGATGATCCCGCCATGCGCGACTTGGTGGCCTATTTCGCCTTTGTCTCGAAGGGGATCGCCGTGGGCGACTCGGTGCCCGGGCAGGGCCTCAAGCATGACATCGCGCTGACGGGTGACACGGTGGCGGGGGCGACGCACTTCATGGCATCATGCGCCCGCTGCCACGGCCCTGACGGGGCAGGAACCGCAATCGCTCCGCCGCTCTGGGGCCCCATGTCCTACAACATCGGCGCGGGGATGGCACGCATCCGCACCCTGAGCGGCTTCATCCATGCCAACATGCCGTTCGATTCCGCCGGCACCACCAGCGAGGCCGACGCCACCAATGTCGCGGCCTACATCCTCTCGCGACCGCGGCCAGACTTTCCCGGCAAGGAGAAAGACTGGCCGCGTGGTGATGCGCCGGCAGATCTCCCCTACGCTACCATCGCCGGGAAGAAGCGCGCGCACTGATCCGCTGGACCTCGCTCAATGCGAGGCCATCGAGCTTTCCCGCATCATCTTCCGGATCGGGATGATCAATGCGCCCAGGATGGCGGCGGCGATGAACAGCGACAGCGTGGTCCGCTGGAAGAGGATTGGCATCTCCTCGAGCTTGTTGGGATCGATGTTGCCTCCCACCAATCCGGCAATCAGGTTGCCCAGCGCCGCCGCCATGAACCAGACCCCCATCATCTGGCCGACGAAGCGCCGGGGCGCGAGCTTGGTCATCGAACTGAGTCCCACGGGTGAGAGCGACAGCTCGCCGAAGGTCTGCAGCAAATAACTGGCGGAGAGCCAGAGCATCGAGACCCGCACCGCCGCGCCGCCCGCAATCACCTTGTTGGCGGCGAGCAGCATCACACCGAAACCCAGCCCGGCGAAGATCAAACCCCAGGTGAATTTGGTGGGACTCGACGGGTTGATCCCGCGCTTGCTCATCGCCAGCCAGAGCCAGCCGAAGATTGGCGCGAAGATGATCACCATGAACGAGTTCACCGACTGCAACGTCTCGGGCGGCACCGTGATCCCGAACAGCGACCGATCGGTGAATTCCTTGGCGAAGAGGTTGAGCGAGGTCGGGGCCTGCTCGAACGCGGCCCAGAACACCGTGGCAAAGAAGAACAGCACCACGATCACCGCGATGCGCTTCTTCTCGTCGGTGGTCAGTCCCGCGAAGAAGAAGAGGTAGGCGAAGTAGGTCAGCGCCATCGCGAGAATGATCTTGGTCATCGCCGAGGCGACCACCGGGGGATTGACCGGCATGATCCCGGTCATCGCCAGCACGATCACGGCGAGGATCACCGCGGCCCCGCCCCACAGCACATTCTTGGCGAGCCGTTGCTGCGCCGGCGTCCCGGTGGCCAGCGTGCCCAGCTCACCCAGGGTGTCCTTCGCCCGGATCCGGAAGATGATCAACCCCAGCAGCATCCCCACACCTGCCGCGCCGAAGCCGATGTGCCAACCATACTGGACCCGGAGGAAGCCGGTGACCAGCGGCGCAAAGGTCGCGCCGACATTGATGCCCATGTAGAACACCGAGAAACCGGCGTCCCGGCGGGCGCCACCCTCGGGGTAGAGATCACCGACAATGGCCGAAACGTTGGGCTTGAGGAGGCCCGTCCCGAGGACGATGAAGACGAGGCCGAGGAAGAAGGTGCGATGATCAAAGAAGGCAGAGAGTGCGATGGAGAGGTGGCCGAGGGCGATGAGGATGCCGCCGTACCAGATCCCTCGTCGCAGGCCGAGCAATCGGTCGGCGACCCAGCCACCGGGAAGCGACGTGAGGTAGACGCAGGACGCGTAGATCCCCACGATCGCGGCGGCGTAGGGTCGCTCGAACCCGAAGCCGCCCTCACCGAGCGCGGCAATCATGTACAGGATCAGCAGCGGTCGGATGCCGTAGAAGGAGAAACGCTCCCACATCTCGATGGAGAAGAGCGTCGCCAGGCCGCGCGGATGGCCGAAGAAGGTACCCGCGGGCACGGCGGGGCCGGGAGTCTGCGTAGTTGGAGTCGGTTCCATGAGTTGGCCTGTTGAGGTGGGCCTACGTGCGGTCGCCGAGCTTCTTCTTCAACATGGCGAGCTGGGCGTCGACAGTCGCTTCCTTCGCGCGTTGCGTGCTGAGGGCATCATCTGCCGCGGTCGGTCCGTCATTACCCGAGCCGGTAGCGGGGCCACCTTCGAGCGGGATGCCACGTGCGGCGGCCTGGTAGCGGGCCATGGTCGCTTCGTACTCACGTTCGGCGATGGTGAGCTCATCGCGCTGCACCAGCACCTTGCGTTCGAGCAGGTCGACGCGTTCCTGCGCCTTGGCCGTGAACTCCTGGGCGATCCTCGTCGTCTCGTCGTCGCCGATCTCGAGGGCCAGTCGGCCCCGCCGCTCGTAGTCGGTCGCCTCCCGGCGCGCGACCTCGAGCTCCCGTTCGCTGCGCTCGAGCGCCTCCCGCATCGTCCCGATGCCCACCTTGAACTCGACCAGCGCCTCCCGCAGCCCCGACGCCTCGTCGCGCGTGGGTCTGGTGGTGCGCCCCGCAAAGAGCCGGTCGAGGTGAGCCTGTATCTCGTCGAGATCCATCAGTCGGTGGGTAGGAGTGGGAGGGGAATGGTACCCGCCGCGACGCGCAGCGGTCAAGCAAGCGGCCCGTGTAGATTTCTGCATCCTCACCATCTCGAGCCCTCGATGCGCCGATTCTCACTCCTGCCGGCCCTTGCCCTTGCCCTCGGATTGTCGGCCTGCGGGAAGTCCGCTGGCGGCGGTTCGGCCGCCTGCGGGATCGCTGCGCTCACCGGACCGCTCGCGGTCAAGGACGCCTTCGCCCGGGGCAACATGCTGGATGTCATCCCCGACTCGGTGCCCGCATCACTCCCGGTGCGCGTCGTGGCCGGACCGCTCATCGATGCCTTCCTGGTCAGCCACGACAGTGCAGGAATGGCCTTCAGGGTCGAGGGAAAGATTCCGACCGGCGCGCTCCCGGGCTACGGCGTCCTCCTCGTCGATCCGGCCACGAAGCCCCTCGGCATCCTCCTCTTCGACGGCCAAGCCGTGCCGATGGCGAAACAACTCGGGACGGTGACCGTTCGCGACGTGGCCCTTCCGCTCCTTGGCATCCGGATTGACCTCTCCGGATTCCAGGACCCCAAGTGTCCCCTCTTCGCCGCGCCGGGCTCATGAATCGTCCGCGCATTGGAGTGACCGGCGTCACTCGGGAATGGGATGGCCAGACCAGAACCGGCGTGAACGCGGCGTATGTCCGGGCTGTCCTCGCGGCTGGGGGAGTCCCGGTGCTCCTGCTCCCCGAACTCACGCCGGAGGAGACCCTCGATCTCTTCTGTGACTGTGATGCGCTCCTGCTCACCGGTGGCGAAGACGTCGACCCCGCCTGCTACGGCGCCGAGTGCCATCCCAAGCTGGGCACAGTCGATCGGCGCCGCGATGCCAATGAGCTGGCCCTCGTGGCCGATGCCCGGGCACGCGACCTGCCAATCCTCGCCATCTGCCGCGGCATCCAGCTGCTCAACGTGGCCTGCGGTGGCTCGCTCATCCAGGATATCCCCAGCGAGCGACCGAGCCACATCAATCACGACCCCGCCACGCCGCGCGACACGGCGGCGCACGCCATCGCCATCGAGCCTGGCTCGCGACTGAGCCAGATCATGGAGGCGAGCGAGCTGCAGGCGAATTCCTTCCATCATCAGGCGGTGGACCGCGTCGGAGAGGGCCTGGTCGTCAGCGCCACCTCACCGGATGGCCTCGTCGAGGCAGTCGAAAGCAGTGACCAGGCCGAGTGGATCGTCGCCGTGCAGTGGCACCCCGAGGAGCTCTCGATGTCCGACGAAGCCGTCGACCGGAGGCTCTTCTCGGCGTTGATCTCCGCGGCGCGACGCTGAAAAGTGGCAATCCACCCAGGGGCCTGGTGCCTCACCGCCTGAAGATCGTCCACGTTGCGAGCGGCCGCGAATGGCGAGGCGGCCAGCGACAGGTTGTCCTGCTTACCCGCGAACTCGCCCAACGCGACACCGTCCGCAGCCTGGTCATCACCGGCGCCGGCACGCTCTTCGCCGACCGGCTCGATGCCGCCTACGTCGAGCAGCATCACGTCGGCTGGAGGATCGGACTCGACCCGCGCGTCGTGCTGGCGCTGCTGCAGGAGCTCGGACCGCACACCATCGTCCATGCGCATGACAACCATGCCCTCGCCCTCGCCACCTTCGCCACGCGCATCCACTATGCCCCGATCGTGGCCAGTCGGCGACTGACGCTGCCGATTCGATCCCCGAGACGCTACCAGCGCGCCGCCGCGGTCATCGCCATCTCCGACGCCGTTCGCGAGGAGGTGCTCATTGCGGGCGTCGACCCCGATCGCGTCCACATGATCCCCGACGCCATTGACCTTGCCGCAACGACCACCTGGCGACCGTGGCCCGAAGACCTGCCTGCTCCCGACGAGGCGGCACCGCTGATCGTTTGCGTCGCCGCCCTCACCGGCGAAAAGGGTCTCCCTGTCCTCCTCGACGCAGCGAACCTGGTGCGAGCCTCGCATCCGTTCGCCCGTTGGATCGTCCTCGGCGAGGGCCCGCAACGCGCCGCGCTCGAGGCGCAACGGAAGGCGCTCAACCTGGGCGACATCGTCGCCTTTCCAGGGAGCATCGAAGAGCCCACGGCGGTGCTCTCGCGTGCAACCGTGGCAGTGCAGCCGTCCCTCAGCGAGGGATTCGGCTCGTCGGTGCTCGACGCGCTGGCCGTCGGCGTTCCCGTGGTTGCGAGCAGTGTGGGGGGACTCCCCGACGCGCTCGGCGGTGGTGGCGGACGGCTGATCACACCGGGGGATCCGCAGGGACTGGCCGACGCGGTGTCGCGCCTGCTGGAACGGCCGGAGGAACGGGCCGCCCTTTCCGCCCAGGCGCGCACCGGCGTGCGCCGATTCTCGGTCGAACGGTTGGTGGACCGTACCCTCGACGTGTATCGTTCGCTCATGCCGATGCCGAGCGACAGATGATCTATCTCTGTGTACCGAGCCACAACGAGGCGGCGACCGTCGGTCTCCTGCTGTGGAAGGCCAGTCGCGTCCTCGAGGAGTCCTCCCGCGAGTATCAGATGCTGGTGGGCGACGACGCCTCCACCGATCACACCGGCGAAGTCCTCACCACCTACGCCAAGGCCTTGCCACTCACCGTGCTCCGCTCCGAACAGCGCCTGGGTTACGCCGCGACCGTCGAACGGCTGCTCAAGGAGGCGCTTCGGTTGAGCGACCGCCACAAGCGCGACGCGGCCATCCTCATCCCGGCCGACTTCACCATCGACCCCGAAAGCCTGACCGAGTTCTTCAAGCGACTCGACAGCGGCGCCGATGTGGTGGTGGGCGAGGCCGACACCTCGGCGGAACCGGACAAGTGGCGTCGCAGGTTGCGACATTGGGCCCCGCGACTGCTTGGCTCCGGCGTGCGAGTACCGGGGGTCCGGGACGTCGTATCAGGGTATGTCGCCTATCGTCTCATCGCCCTCCGCAATGCCTTCCGTGATCGCCCGGAGCAGTGGTTGACCACCGAGGGCTGGGCCGCCAACGCGGAACTCCTCGCCTGGACGGCCGCGGGGGCTCGTCGGGTCGAAACCCTCACGGTCGTGGAGCGAGTGGACCGCCTGCAGCGTCCCAGCCGCTACGAAGCCTGGCCGCGTGCCCGGGAACTCTGGGCCGCGCGTCGCGTACTGGTCAAGCCGCCCGTGCCGCCACCGGAGCGTGCCACCAAGCCCTCGCCGACCGTCAAGGAAGCGGCGTGATCGGAGTGCTCGCCGGGGTGCTGTGTCAGGTCACCATCGCCACCACGCCACTGCCGCCAGCGCACCTCCCGTTCAGAGTTGGCGAACGGCTTGAATACAAGGCCAGCGCCGGTATCATGGGCGGCGGTGACGCCGTGCTGAATGTCGCGGGCATCGACACTGTGCGCGGCGTGCCCACATGGCGTTTCGTCTTCTCCCCCACACTGTCGGGCAGATTCGGGCTGTACAGGAGTCAGAGCGTCTTCACCTCCTGGACCGGCATCGCCGACTTCGTGTCGCTGCGCTTCCTCAAGGATGTGAACGACAACGGCACGCTGCGGAAGGATGATCATCTGATCTACCCCGACTCGGGCTTCTTCCGGGACAACAACTACAACGTCACCGTCCCGACCGCGAAGACACCGCTGGACGATGTCGCCTTTTTCTATTTCATCCGCTACATCCCGCTCGAAGTGGGGAAGACGTACATCTTCCAGAACTACTTCAACGCCACCAAGGGTGACGTGACCATCAAGGTGTCGAAGCGGGAGCAGAAGGAGCTCTATGCCGGCGGCCCGAAGGTATGGTGCCTGGTGTTGGAACCAATCGTCGAAGATCCGCCCAACGGCATGTTCCAGAAGCGGGCCCGCGCCAAAGTCTGGTTGTCCGACGATGACCGCCGGTTTCCGGTGCAGATTCAATCAATGAGCAGCTTCGGCAAGACGGTGACCTTCCAGTTGACCCGGATCTCCCCCGCGCCCATCCGGCCATGAGCCGCGCACTCCCCCTGCTTGTGTTGCTGCTTGCGGCCTGCGTGACCCATCGCGCGACCGTCGAACCGGCGAACGGGATCCTGACCAGTGTCGGCGTCATGACCGCCGACTCGATCGCCAACGCGCTGATCACCAAGGCGCTGTCGGCCGATGCGGCCCTTCGGAACCCCGACTCGACCTACAGTGCCGATGCCGAGGTCGTGGCCAATGGGGAACTGCGGACGGAGGCACCACGTCTGGCGGGCAACGGCGTCGGCGGCCACCTCTTCCTGGGGTCGAGCAAGACCGAGGTGACGGCGAGTTTCATCTGGGGATCAATCGAGTACCGGTGGATCCCGGACTCACTCGGGGCGAAGGCCGCGTCCGGCTACGCCACAATCATCGTGGGCCACTTGCGGGACGGGAGTTGGCGGGTGGTGCACCTGCACTCCTCCACCATCCCATCCCCCGAAACACCACCGCCGGCGCGCCTCGATACTCTGGGGCGCACCGGCGTCTGAGAGCGCGGCGGGACTCAGCTGACGGCGGCGGAGTCACCCCGGATGGTGGAGCGAATCTTCGACGCCAAGCCGGGAGCGAAGATCTTGAGCAGGGTGTAGATGACGAAGCCGATCAGGGCCCAGAAAAGCACCATCATCACTGCGCTGATGAGCCAGCCAAACATCCCCATCAGGAACCTGAAGGCAATCATCGCGACGAAGGCGAAGATCGCGAAGCCCGTGACGTTCCGAACCATATTAGACTCCCGCTGAGACTCGGGCCGCGCCCGATGCGCGCCGATGAGATAAGATACGTTCACCCCCTAGCCACGGTTTCAGGTCGCATCATATGCCAGCTGCCGGCGATGTCTTGGTCATTGGAGGGGGAGCGGTGGGATCGGCGTGCGCCTGGTCCCTCGCCCGGGCCGGCGCCACTGTCACCGTGCTCCAGCCCGAGGCCGTAAACGGCGAGGGGTGGCGGGCGGCGGCCGGGATGCTCGCCGCCCAGATCGAGGCCGATCAGGACGACCCGATGCTCCCGCTCGGGCTGGCCGGGCGGGCGTTTTACCGCCGAAACATCGACGAGATCCAATCCCGAACCGGCATCGACATCGGCTTCCATCAGGGCGGCATTCTGCAGGTCGCCAAGAGCGACGCTCAGGGACTGGCCTTCCGGGAGAAGGTGGCCTGGCAGCGGCAACGGTCCCACCACGCCGATTGGCTCGAGCCAGACGAGGTGGCCGAGGGCTGGCCGTGGCTCGCCCGCACCCACGGCGCCTTCTGGTCGCCTGAAGACGGCTCGCTCGATCCCACTGCTCTGGTCTCGGCATTCCGTGCCGACGCCACCGCCCGCGGCGTCCGGTGGATCCACGATGCCGCCGTCGGCCTCGACCGCGACGGCGACCGGTTGCTCGGCGTCGTGGGGGAACGCGAGATCTACGCGGCACCGACGGTGGTGATCGCCTCGGGGGCGTGGGCCGGGAAACTTGACCATCTCCCCCGCCCATTGTCGGTGGAGCCGGTGCGTGGCCAGATGGCCGCCTTCCCCGGCCCCGAGGGGATCGGCAGCAACATCGTCTACGGTGAGAAGTGCTATCTGTTGCGTCGCGGTGCGGAGCTGCTCGCCGGTTCGACCATGGAGCACGTCGGCTTCGATGCGGAAACCACCACCGAGGGGATTGCGGGACTGCTTGCGCGCGTCGCGGTGCTCTATCCACCGCTGGGCGGCCTGCGCCCAACCCGCACCTGGGCTGGCCTGCGCCCCGGCACGCCAGACGGTCTGCCAATCATCGGCGCTGAACCACGATTGCCGGGGCTCTGGTACGCCGCGGGACACGGCCGGAACGGCATCCTCCTCGCCGGCATGACGGGGGACCTCGTGGCGCGCGGCATTGGTGGGGAGGACACCACCGAAGAGTTGCATGCGGTGCTGCCGACCCGATTCTGGAACTGGTAGCGCGCGGCACCGCCCACCCACGATTCACCCTTTACCCACGAATCCATGCAAATCAAGCCATGGCTCCTCAAGCTGCACCGCTGGCTCGGCCTGGCGAGCGGAACAGTCCTCGTCATCGTCTGTCTCACAGGTGCGGTGCTCGCCTTCGAGCCGCAATTCGAGCCGATGGGCGATCAGGCGCCACGGCCGCCGTTCTTCCAGATGCTGCGACACCTCCACTCCCGCTTGCTGATCGGCGATGTGGGTGAAGGGCTGGTGATGGGATCGACCTTCGCCTTCATCGCGATCCTCCTCTTCAGCATCGTGCTCTGGTGGCCGAGGACGATGGCGGGACTCAAGGCACACACCACCCTCGGCAAACTGTTCGGATCTCGGGTGTCGCTCAAGCGCCGGAACTACGACTTCCATGTGGTGGTAGGGATCTTCGCCCTGCCGTTCCTGATGATCCTCGCCGTGACCGGTGTCATGCTCGATGGCGATCTCCTGCCGAGCGAGCAGTACCGCTGGCTGGTGCGGGCGCTGCACTTCGGGACTTGGCGCGGGATGACCACCCAGGTGATCGCCAGCGTGGCATGCGTGCTGGGGACGCTCTTCCCGATTTCCGGTTTCCTCATGTGGTGGCCGCGATGGAATCGCCAGCGCAAGAAGTTGGCGATCGCGCAGTCGGATGCGGAGTTGCCGTCGGTGCTTGATGAGCGGAGCGCAGGGGGATAACAGGACGGCAGCATTCACCTGCCGTGATGTTCTAGCTTCCCTTGTATTCGTAGCTGGCAAGTCCGCGCGCGAAGATCGGCAGCCCCACAGCGATCGCGACCACCATCGCGCCGAGCGGCAGGGCAACACCGGCCTCGAGCCGCAGCAGGGCGAACGCGTGCCACGCACTCGAGAGTTGCGCCCCGATTCGCGAGGCACCCACCAGCGCCAGCCAGCCTCCGACCATCAGGAGTGGTACCGCCACAAGCACGGCGGCATAGCGCACCCGCATCCAGATCGAGAGCGCCGCGGCCAGCCACGCCATCGTCACGAACCATCCCCACACCGCGAGCACGGCAGCGGGCGAGAGCAATTCGCCCGTGAGCAGTCGGTCGAGCACCAGCACCAGCGACCCCGGCACCGCGAGCACCGCGATCGCGGCAAGATGACCGAGGCCCACCACCCGCGCCGGGTGGGGGAGGTGCTGCATCGTCTCGAGGAATCCTTTTGCCCTGGCGGTCCCGAGTTGGATGACGATGCCGCCGGGGATGAGTGCGGCGAGCACCCGCACGTACCCACGAGCGAAGTCGCGGAGCCCGCCCGGGTTGAACGCCACCACCACCAGCAGGATGGCGATCAGGATGAACTCGCGCCGGAACTGCTCCAGCGAAAGTCGGAGCCGCAGTCGTGCCACGGCGAGCGCCGGACCCCGTCCGATGGCGGCAAGCTCGCGTGTGGGGAGGCTGCCATGCTGCCCGAGATGGAGCGCCGTGGGGTCGTAGCGGTAGCGGCGGATTCCGGAGGCGAACAGCATTGTCGCGCCGGAGAAGACCATCACCGGCAACATCGCGAGGATCACCAGCACGGCGACCAACCCAACTGGTTGCGCCACGATGTCGAGGAGGTTGGCGCCGAGGGCGCTGGCGGATGTCGCGATCGCGCCGCGCACCGACGCGGGGAGGAACGCCGGCACCAGCTGCGGCGCCAGCCCGATGGTGGGGCCCAGCCACCAGATCCGTCGGAACGCCCATCGCGAGTTGAGGGCGAGCAGCGTCCAGCAGAGCAGGAAGCCCACCAGCATGGCGCCGAGCGTACCGGCACTCACCAGCAGCGTGGGCAGCGGGCCGGTGGAATCGGAGCTGCGCGCCAGCGCAACGCCGAAGGCCATCGCGCCCAGCGGGAACGGTACGGTGCGGACGGCCGCGCCGGTGAGCCGACCAGCGGCGACGAGACGCGACGGCAGAGGCAGCGCGCGATCGAACTCGAAATGTCCGAGCAGACGGTCCTGCCCGAGATCGGCCGACGGGGCAAAGAGCGCGAAGATTCCGCCGATCAACGCCAGCGTAGCCGGAAGCATGGTCCACGCGCCACTCAACACGAACACCAGTGTGACACCGGTCAAGGCGACGCCAAGGAAGACGAGGAGTGAGCGACGCCCGCGTTGGAGTTCCCGGCGTACGCAAGCGCTGTAGGCCCGCCAGTTCACGGCGTGCCGCGGAGGACGTCGGCGACCAGGGTGGTGAGGTGGGCCGTGGCGCGCGCCTCGGAGAGTTCGATCCTCGGAATTTCCCGCACCAGCTGACCCTGGCGCAGCAGGATCGCGCGATCACAGAGCGCCTCGACGTCCTCCAGAAGATGCGAGGAGAAGAGCAGCGCCCGATTGGGTGCGTTGGCGAAGCAGTCCCGTAGCAGACCGAGAAATTCCTCGCGCACCACCGGGTCGAGGCCATTGGTGGGTTCATCGAGGACCAGCAGGTCGGGGCGAAAGGCCTCGGCGGCAACATACGCAGCCTTCACCGAGGTACCGCGAGAGAGGGTGCCGATGCGGGCACCCGCATCGAGGCCGAGACGTGCGGTGAGGTCGCGTTCGTAGCCGCGATCCCACGTCGGGTAACAGTCGGCCAGAAAGGCGAACCACTCGCGGACCCGCAGGGCAGGATCGGCTTGGGGCTTTTCGGCGGCGAATCCCACCTTCGCCCGCCATTCCGGGGGCGCCTCGAGCAGGTCGCGC
>JBBRBZ010000022.1:0-29363 GCA_038205305.1 Gemmatimonadales bacterium | reverse complement strand
CGTCGCGGCGCATGGTGCGGTGTTGCTCGATTTCGGCGGTCGACGCCCGCCGTGCGACGTTTGAGCGGGTCACTGCGGCCGGAGGCGCTTCGCTTTCCGAGGAGGGAGAAGCGAGGAGCGAGGGTTCGGGTTCATCTCGCTCCTCGCTCCTCGCTCCTCGCCCCTCGTCGAGAGTGTAGACAATCTCTCCCGCCGGGTCCGGCACCCCGCACGCATCACAGCCGCCGCACTTTGCTGCCGCAGCTTCTCCGGTGGTGTTCACATAGCCAAAGTCGAGCCCACGCTCGACGTCGACCAGTACTGGCTCGTTGAGCTTGAGCGGGGCGGTGAGATCGGGCCAATCGTAGAAACCCCTGCGATTGCCCTTGAAGCGAATTTCGACGGTCTGCGCCATCAGTTTTCCGCGTACGCCCCCATCGAGGCGTACTTCTCCTGACGGCGCTTGAGGAGCTTCTCGGTGCGCAGGCGGCGCAGCTCAGTGAGGTGGTGAATGAGGGAGGTGCGCAGTGACTCGCCGGCGGTCTCAGGATCGAAGTGCGCGCCACCCACCGGTTCGTCGACGATCTCATCGACAATGCCCAGCCGCACCAGATCATTCGGGGTGAGCGAGAGTGCCTCGGCCGCGCGTTCGCGCTGGGTGGCGTCCTTCCAGAGAATGGCGGCGCAGCCCTCGGGAGAGATCACCGAGTAAACGGAGTTCTCGAACATCAGGATGCGGTCGGAGACCCCGAGCGCCAGCGCGCCGCCCGAGCCGCCTTCGCCGATCACCACCGAGATGATTGGTGTGGGCAGTGCCGACATCTCGAGAATGTTGCGCGCGAGCGCCTCGGACTGGCCACGCTCTTCGGCGCCGAGTCCCGGATAGGCGCCCGGCGTGTCGATCAATGTGATGATTGGTGCCTCGAAGCGTGCGGCGAGGTGCATCAGTCGCAGCGCCTTCCGGTACCCTTCGGGATGCGGCATGCCGAAATTGCGCTTGAGGTTCTCCTTGGTGTCGCGGCCCTTCTGGTGGCCGATGACCATGACCGACACGCCGCCCAGCCGGGCCCAGCCGCCGACGATCGCCGGATCGTCGCGGAAGTTCCGGTCACCATGCAGCTCGATGAAGTCGGTGAAAATCGAGGAGAGATAGTCGAGGGTGTAGGGCCTGCGCGGGTGCCTCGCCACCAGCACGCGCTGCATGGGCGTGAGGCCGGCATAGATGGCTGCCCGCTTGGCGGTGAGCTTCTGCTCCAGCGTGAGGATTTCGCCGGCCACATCGAGTCCTCGTTCCTCGGAGAGCCGCCTGAGTTCGTCGATCTGACGATCGAGCTCCCCCAGTGGCTTCTCGAATTCCAGCGTATAGGCGACGGCCATCTACGGTTACCCCGCCCGAATCAGAGTCACGGCGTCCGCCCCGAACAAATCCCGGAGCTGCGCCAGCATGTCTTCCCGTGGGTCCACCCGAAGCCGGCGGGAGCGGAGGCGTGCCGCCGTCCCGTTTCCGTCCGACCAATCAATATAGAGCGGGACCGGACCAGGGTGGGCCTCGCAGAGTCGGGAGGCGGCCAGCAGGGCCTCGTGGTCAGGCGGGTTCGGGCTTTCCCACTTGATGGCGATACCCAGCTCCCCCGAGGCTTCCAGGGCGGCCAGAGTCCGGGCCGACTCAATAATGAACGGGGCGTTCTCCTCCCCCCGGTCCCGGGCGCTGTACCCCCCGGTGAGGAGGGTCGCCGCATCGGCCACAATCGACTGATTGAGCTTCCCCCACGCCTCCGGGAAGACGATCGCCTCGGCGGTGCCGTGGAAGTCCTCCAGCGTGATCCTGGCGTACTCCTTCCCGGTCTTCTTGGAGATCTGCCGCTTGATGCTGGTCACCACGGCGGCCACTGCCACCGGGTGCTCGCTCCACTCCTGAAGCGTGGCCGTGGTGCGGGTGCCGAGCAGCTGCACCAGCGTGCGGTAGCGATCGAGCGGATGCCCCGAGATGAAGAAGCCGATGATCTCCTTTTCCTTCGCCAGTCGCTCGGCCTCGGTCCAGGTGGCCACCTCGGGGAGGGGATGCTCCTGCGCCGTGGTGTGCACCGGGCCGCCGAAGAGCGAGACCTGCCCAGCCGCGACCTCCTGCTGGTGGAGCTGTGCCTCGCCGAGAGCCTGGTCGATGGCGGCGATGAGCTGGGCGCGATGACCGCCGAGGGCATCGCAGGCACCGGAACTCACCAGCGACTCGATCACCCGCTTGTTGCAGAGTCGGGTGTCGATCCGATGGACGAAATCGGGGAACGAGGTGAACGGCTTCGTGGTGCGCGCCGCGATGATCGACTCGATCGCCCCTGCGCCGACATTCCGCGCCGCACCGAGACCGAAGCGGATCCGGCGCTCGCTCACCGCGGTGAACTTGAAGCCCGACTCACTTACGTCAGGGGCGAGCACCTCGATGCCGAGCTCACGCGCCTCGTTGATGTACTGCACCACCTTGTCGGTCGAGCCGATTTCACTCGACAGCAACGCCGCCATGAACTCGGCGGGGTAGTGGGTCTTGAGCCAGGCGGTCTGATAGGACAGCACCGAGTAGGCCACCGAGTGCGATTTGTTGAAGCCGTAGCGGCCGAAGGTCTCGATCTGACCGGCGAGCTCCTTGAGCAGCTTCTTGCTGTGCCCGAGCTTGAGGCCCCGCTCGACGAACTTGCCGAGTTCCTGCTTGATGAGGTCAGCGTCCTTCTTGCCGACGGCCTTCCGGAGCACGTCGGCTTCGGCCAGCGAGAAGCCCGCGATCACGTTGGCGATCCGCATCACCTGTTCCTGATAGGTGATGACGCCGTAGGTGGGTTCGAGCACCTCCACCAGCGACGGATGCGGGTAGGTGACTTCTTCCTGCCCCAGCTTCCGCTTGATGAAGACCAGGTGCATGCCGGCGTCGAGCGGACCAGGACGGAGCAGGGCGTTGGCGGCGACGAGATCGTCGAAGCGATCGCACTTCATGTTGCGCAGCGTATCCGTCGCCAGCGGCGACTCGAACTGAAAGACGCCGGCCGTGCGGCCTCGGCGGAGCATGTCGTAGACGGCGGGGTCGTCGAACGGCAGCACGTCCATGTCGAGACGCGTGCCGGTGCGATTGGCGATCATCTCCACCGCGTCGTGGATCACCGTCAGCGTCTTGAGGCCGAGCAGGTCCATCTTGAGCATGCCGACCTTCTCGAGCGCGCCCATGTCGTACTGACAGATGATGGAATCTTCGCCATCGGCACTCGCGCCTGCGCCTTTGCCCGGGGCCGTGCAGACCGGCACGTACTCCGACAGCGGTCCCGGGGCGATGACCACGCCCGCCGCATGCACCGAGGCATGACGCGACAGCCCCTCAATCCGCTCGGCGTACTTGAAGACGCGGGCGTAGAGTTCGTTGCCGTTCACGGCGGTACGCAGCTCGTCGACCTTCTTCATTGCCTCGGGAATCGTCAGCGCGAAGCCGGGGCTCGAGGGGATCAACTTGGTGAGCTTGTCGGCCTCGCCCGGCGGCACCTTCAGCACGCGCGCCACATCCTTCACGGCCGCGCGGGCCTTCATGGTACCGAAGGTGATAATTTGGCCCACCGACTCGCGGCCGTACCGCTGCCGCACGTACTCGATCACCTCGCCGCGCCGCTCGAAGCAGAAATCGACGTCGATGTCCGGCATCGACACGCGTTCCGGGTTGAGGAAGCGCTCGAAGAGCAGGTCGAACTTGAGCGGGTCGACGTTGGTGATCTTGAGCGCATAGGCGATCAGCGATCCGGCGGCCGATCCACGGCCGGGCCCGACCGGAATGCCGCGCGCCCGCGCCGCATCGATGAAATCCTGCACGATGAGGAAGTAGCCGGCATAGCCCGATTGGGTGATGACGCCGAGCTCGTATTCCAGCCGCTCGCGCACCGGCTCGGGCAGCGGCGTACCGTAACGCATGCCGGCGCCCTTCTCGGCGAGGTCGCGGAGGAGATCGTTGTCGGTGGCGTAGTCGGCCGGGAGCGGGAAGTTCGGGAGATAGTATTTCTTCTCGAACGAGAACTCGCAGAGGTTCGCGACCGTCTGCGTAAGTTCAATCGCGTCCTGCTGCCCGGGGAAGAGCTCGAGCATCTCGGCTTCGCTCTTGACATACGACTCGCTGCCGGTGAAGCGGAAGCGCTTGGGGTCATCGAGGTCGGCGCCGGTGCCGATCGCCAACAGCACGTCGTGCGCCTCGGCGTCGTCTCGCTTGAGGTAGTGCGCGTCGTTGGTCGCCACCACGCCAATGCCCAACTCGGCGCCGAGGCGGAGCATCCCCTCGGTGACGATCACCTCCTCGGGAATGCCATGATTCTGGATCTCGAGAAAGAAGCTGTCCTTGCCGTAGAGCCGGGCGAACCACTCGGCGGACTCCTTCGCCTTCTGATAGTTGCCCTGACGAAGCCAGAGGGCGACCTCACCCGAGAGGCAGGCAGCGAGGCAGACGATTCCCTCGCGATACTTCTCCAGCACCTCACGGTCGAGCCTGGGACGACGGTAGAAACCCTCGGTGTACCCGATGGAAGTGAGCCGTGTCAGGTTTCGGTAGCCTTGGACGTTCTTGGCAAGGAGCACCAGGTGCGAATACTGGGCGGGGGCCCACACGGGCTTGGCGAAGACGTTGCGGGGGCCGAAGGCGAGGTACGCCTCGAAGCCCAGGATGGGGCGAATGCCCTGAGCTTTGGCCTCGGAGTAGAAGTTCCAGGCGGCGTGGAGATTGCCGTGATCGGTCACGGCGAGGGAGTCCATCCCCAGTTCCTTGACGTGCTTGACGAGCTCGGGGAGCCGGTTGGCACCGTCGAGCAGCGAGTACTCGCTGTGGGTATGCAAGTGAACGAACGCCATCGTTCAGCGCCGGGCAGGGTGTGTCACCCGGGAATCGTATCGAGATCTCCTGAGATTGTCAAAAGTCATTGCCACACTTACGCTTAGACCCATCCTGAGCTCAACCCCGGAGCCCGCCGTCATGCGCCTCGTTGCGCGCTTTTCCGCCGCCGCCGCTGCCTCCATTCTGGTCGCCTGCTCCTCCCCAACCGGGGATCCGGGCGTCCCTCCCGTCGTGTGCACCACCCCGACCGACATCTCGTTGGCCGTGGGGGAGTATCGCATCTTCGACGCGGTGAATACGACCAGCTGCCTGAAGCTCCCGGGTGCCGCAACTGAGCAGGAGTATCTGGTGGTGGAGTACGCCGGGGCGGGGAACGTCACTACGCTGGGCAACGTCTCACCCTATGGCTTCCTCGCCGCCAGCGTGGCGGCCAGTGCCAGTACGGCCATTCAGCCGAGTGATATTCCGGTCTCACGGCTCTTCGCCACCTCCACGGCGGACGAGTTCCACATGATGCTCCGGCGCCGGGAGCGGGCGATGTCGGAGTCGCCTGCCATCCGTTTCGGCGCTCTCGACGCGCCGCCGGCGGCTCCGCCGGTCTTCGGTGACAAGGATTCTCTCCAGGTCTGCACCTCGCTGGCCTGCACCTCGTTCAAGAAGGTCGGCGCCACGGTCCGCTACGTGGGGTCACCGGCGATCATCTACGTCGATGACCGGAGCGTCGGTGGTGAGACGCTCACGCAACCGGACTACGACCAACTGGGTACGCTCTTCGACCAGTACCTCTACCGGGCCGACACCACCAACTTCGGCATCACGTCCGACATCAACGGCGACGGTCACATTGCCATCCTGGTGACACCGGCGGTGAACGACCTCACGCCGGACTGCACCACGGGGCGTGTCGTAGGTTACTTCTTTGGCAGCGACCTGATTCCGTCGGCGGCTGGCAGCAATCGCCGCGAGATCTTCTACGCCTTCACCACCAAGGCGGCGACGAGCACCTGCACCGCAGTCACCCGAGCCCGGGCCCTCTCGGCGCTGCCGCCAACGCTGATTCACGAATTGCAACATATGATCTCCTTCAACCAACACGTGCTGCTCCGCCCCGGCTTCGACCAGGACGCCTGGGTAAACGAGGGGCTGTCGCACTTCGCCGAGGAGCTGGGCTACCGGACCATCCCGGATGCGCTCTGCCCCAATTCGTCGAGCTGTTTCTCGCAGTTCATGTCAGGCGATATCTACAACGCCTATCAGTACCTGAATAATCCCGAGAAGACCTTTCTCGTCTGGCCGGACACTTCCTCGGGAGGATTGGAGGAACGCGGCGCCGCATGGCTCTTTCTCCGGTGGGCGGCCGACCAATTTTCCGGCGATTCGCTCCTCGGCACCAACTTCACTCGTGCGCTGGAACAGTCCACCGATCTCGGGGCGTCGCGGATCTCGAACTTTGCTGGAATCGATTTTCCGACGCTGGTCGGTGAGTGGCAGATGGCCAACTACACCGAAAACCTTCCGGGCTTCCCGCAGGTTGGTCGACTGCGATACCGTACCCTCAACCTGCGTTCGACCTATGCGGCGAACTATCCGGACCTCTTCAGCAAGCCGTATCCGCTGACGCCGGACAGTACGGGGGCGGCCTATTCCCGCAACGGCGTGCTCCGTGGTGGTTCCGGACGACATGTACTCTTCCAATTGCCCGCCGGCTCGCCTGGCGTGCTGGTGCGACTGGCGGCCTCGACGGCGAGCGGTGGGCAGCTGAATGCCCAGGCGTTGCCCAGGCTGGCGGTGGTCCGGATCAAGTGAGGGCGGTCCTTGCGGGCGCACTGCTGGTGATTGCGGTCCCGGCCGCGTCGGCCCAGACCAGTGTGACTCCGCCAGTTCCGGCGCTCTCCCGTCTCCCCGCCTCGGTCCGGGTGGCGGGACTTGCCGGCGCGGGCGTCGCGATGCCGGGGTATGCGGCGGGGATCTTCGACAATCCCTCCAACATCAGCACGGTAGGTACGCTCTCGGTGGAGGCGGCCTACGCTCGGCTCCCCGATGATTCCTGGTATACCACCGGTGCCGCGGCGGCGCGCGCCGGAGCGTTCAACCTGGGCGGCGGCTACCGCTACCTGCGATTCAAGGATGCCGGGCCGGTACACGACAATCTGTCGTGGGTTGGGGCCGGGGTGTGGCGCTTCAAAGGGGCGGCACTCGGCGGCTCGGCCAAGTACATCGCGTTGCAGGATTCGAGCGGGACGGTCTATCGCACGCTCACCTCCGACGCAGGGCTCACCCTCGCCTTCTTCGAGATCGCCGCGATCGGCTTGACCTTCCACAACCTGGGCCGGTACAGTGTGACGGGCCCGGGTTTGTCACTGCCGTCGAGCACCAACCTCGGATTCTCGTTGAACCTGATCGATTCGTACTCAAATGGTCGGCTGCTCGGGACGATCGAGTCGGTGTGGACCCATGGGGAAGCGCATCGGACCATCGTCGGCCTCGAAGCTGGAGCGGTGTTGCATGGCATTGGCCTGGTGGGCCGCATTGGCACCGGGGCGCCACCGGCGCACAGCACGCTGAGTCGCACGGCGTACGGTGCCTCCCTGGTGCTCGGTCGGGCTCGGATCGACTATGCCTATCAGGCGCAGAGCGCAGTGGGGCGGGCGATTCACCTGATTGGCGCGCGCTGGACGCCATGAGCAGGAAGAGGCGGTGGAAAATGGGTATGCTGATCGCTGTGGCAGTGCTGCTCTTTGGGTACGGCACGGCCTACGTGGCCTCCGATGATGTCCGCTACCTCACGCGCGCGGGATTCGAGGAGACCCGGATCCTCACGCACCGGGTGCCGATCAGCATGCTCGCGCGCGACAGCACTCGACCGGAAGCGGTCCGGCAGGTCGCCGGGCTGGTGGTGGATGTGCGCGGCTACGCCGCCCGCATCGGCCTCCAGGCCAAGGAGACCTACACCAGTTACAGCAACGTCGGACGCGACACCCTGCTGCTGGTGTTGACAGTCTCGCCCCGGACCTGTCTCTGTCCAGTGACGTGGAAGTACCCCATTGCGGGACGAATTCCTTACAAGGGCTTCTTTGATTTCGCGGCCGCGCGCAAGGTGGCGGCCAGCTACGCCGCCAAGGGAAACGACGTCTACCTCCGCGAGTCACCGGCCTTTTCCACCCTCGGCTGGTTCAACGACCCACTGCTCTCCACCGCGGTCACCACCGATTCGGTCGAGATGGCGGCGCTGGTGCTGCACGAGATCGCCCACAACACCATCTGGGTGAAGGGCGCCACCGACTTCAACGAGAGCTTCGCCCAGTGGGTCGGCTACCGTGCGGCCGAACAGTATTTCTTCGCCAGGGGCGACACAGCACTCGCCCTGCGGGCTGGTGATCGTTGGCACGATGAAGAGGTGCTGGGGGAGTACTATCGCCGCCTGATGGGGAAGCTCGACTCGCTCTACGCCCTGCACCTTCCGGCCGCCGCCAACGACAGCGGTCGCGCCGCCGTGGCGCAGTGGAGTCGTGACACCCTCGGCGGTCCGCTGGCCAAGATCCTCCGCACCGTGCGCGTCAACGCCACCGCCGAGCGGCCAATCAACAATGCCGCGCTGCTCGGCGTCCGGCTCTACCGCACCGGACTCCCGGTGTTTGATCGGTGGGACGCCAAGTTCAACGGCGACATGGCCGTCGCGCTGTTCGAGTTGCATCGGCTGCTGGATGGGGCCGAGGGCCCCGATGCTTTTCGTCGGATGCGCGCGGTGCTGAAAATGAGTGACCCCGACGCGCCCGTTACCGTGCCAGATTCTTCCAGTACTGGACAGGAGTAATTCATGGACCGCCAATTTGTCACCCGCGAACAGCCGCGGATGCTCGAGGAACTCAATCAGTTCCTCGCCATCCCCAGCATCAGCACCCTGCCAGAGCACACCGCCGATTGCCGCCGTGCCGCGACTTGGCTCATGGACCAGTTTCGTCACCTTGGGCTTCCCGTGGTCCAGTTGCTCGAAGGAAACGGACATCCGGTGGTGTGGGCGGAGAGTCCGCCGGTGCCCGGTGCGCCCACGCTGCTGATTTACGGGCACTATGACGTGCAGCCGCCCGATCCGCTCGATGAGTGGATTTCCCCGCCGTTTCAACCCACCGTGCGAAACGGCCAGCTCTTTGCGCGTGGTGCCATCGATGACAAGGGGCAGGTCTTCTGCCTGCTCAAGGCCTACGAAGCAGTGCGCGACGCCGAAGGGAAGCCGCCGATCAACATCCGCTTTCTTATCGAAGGCGAGGAGGAGTGCGGCGGCGAGGTAGTCTTCGACTTGTTGCGCCGGGAACGGAAGCGGACCAAGGTCGACGCCGTGCTGGTCTGCGATATGGGGTACTACGCCCCGGGTTGGCCCGCGGTGTACACGGCGCTCCGCGGCATGTGCTACGCTGAGCTGCATGTGCGCACGCTACAGCGTGACTTGCACTCGGGGACGTATGGCGGTGTGGCGCCCAACGCCATCGAGACGCTCTGCCGCATGCTCACGGACCTCAAGGATGCCAACGGCAAGATCAAGATTCCGCGACTCTACTCACGCGTCAAGCCGCCCAGCGAGGCGGAACTCGCCGACTGGGCCTCGCTGCCGTTCAACGAGGCCGAGTATCTCTCCCATGAGGTGACGGCGAAGGCACTCACCGGGCTCGCGGGTAAGTCGGTCTTCGAACGGACCTGGGCGCTGCCAACCTTCGAGATCCACGGCATTCGCGGCGGCTTCACGGGCGAAGGCGCCAAGACGGTGATCCCCGCGGCCGCGGTTGCCAAGATCTCGCTGCGGCTCGTTCCCGGCCTCAAGTACTCTGCGATGCAGAAGCTGCTGCATGCCGCCTGCGCCCGTGTCGCGCCGGCGTACGCTGATTGGGAGCTCAAGTTCATCCACGGTGCCGATGCGGTGCAGGTGGATGTGATTGCGCCGGCCTTCGCCACACTCGATCGTGCCTTCGAGGAAGTGATGGGGCGGAAGACGGTCGCGGTCCGCGCCGGTGGCTCGATTCCCATTGTCGCCGAGCTCGGCCGCGGCGGTGCGCCGGTGCTGCTCACCGGCATCGGCCTCCCCGATGATGGCCTCCACTCGCCCAACGAGAAGCTCGACCTGAGTCAGTTGTGGGAAGGCATCAACGTGTTTGGGAGATTCTTTGAGATGATGGCAGAGTAGGACGGAGAACGGAGAACGGAGAACGGAGAACGGAGAGGGAAGCAGCCCCTGTTCTCCGTTCTCTTTCTTCTGCTTGTGCGCCACCACTCGCGAGGGCGCGGATGCCTCCGCTAGAGGGCGGTCATCGCCCCGCACCCCATCTGCTGGGCCACGATCATGGCGAAGATGCCGGAGGGCATCAGAATCACCCCGGGGAGCAGCATTTCCCTGGCCTTCTTGTCCGCGGCGTCGCCGGTGAGCGAGTTGGCCCGCCCAATCCGGCCACGGAGCTGTCCGAAGGCGAGACCGCACCCCAGGACGATGCCGCCGGCCTGCTGAAACCCCTCGATCGAGTTGAGCAGGTTGATCGGTCGATTGCCCTGTGGGGCAGGCGCGTGCGCATTCGACAGCGGATTTCTGGTGGCATATCGGGCATCGAGTTTGAGCGACTCGGCGGTCTTGTATTGCTCCCAGTAGTCGTCGTTCATGACGAACGGGATTGCCATATGCCGGATGACGGCGATGGTTGTGACATGCTTGGGTTGGCCATAGACCTCAAGCGCCTGCTGGTGCCAGGTCACCAAGCGATCCCATCCGAGATTGCCATCCCCCGGACTGGGCATATCGAACACCGCCCGCCCCTTCCCCTTGACCCGCTTCATCCAGGAGAAGTCGAACTTCCCGTGCTTCACGTAGGGATCGCCCCCGTCCTCCATTGCGGGCAGGGAGAGGGGTGTGCCAGCGAGCAACCCGGCGCCGCCGAGGATGCCGAGGAAGTCGCGTCGCGGTGTGGTCATGGTGGACTCGGTCGTTCGCGGTGCTGGGTGGTGCCGCTGGGAGGGCGAAAGATATACGGGCCGATCGCCAGGATGCCGCAGGGGGCCCCACCAAAGCACGAACCCTGCCATATTCATAGCTGCTCTCGCCGGCCTCGCCGGCACCGCCCCAATCCCAGCTGTCAGGAGGCAGGATGTTCCGCAAGATCGGCTCAGCCGGTCGATGCGTTGCTACGGCACTGATGTTCGCCGGGCTGGCATCGCACTCGTCCATCGTGCAGGCGCAGGGAACCGCGCCCAAGGCTCCGTCCCGGACCACGGGAACCTCTCCTCAGAAGATCGACGCCGAATACACTGCGTTGATCAAGAAGAACCTCTCCGACAGCCGCATCTCGACTGATCTGGTCGATCACCTCCCCGCCTCGACCACCATCCCCACGCCCTTGAAGGCGTTTGGCCATATCATCGGGCAGGTGGGTGAGCTCGATCACGTGGCACCAATGGACCAGTATCTCGCGTCGATCGCCAAGGCATCACCGCGAGCCAAATATTGGACGATCGGCAAGACCGAGGAGGGGCGCGACATGGTCGTGCTCGCCATCGCCGATGAGGCCACCATCGCCTCGCTCGAGAAGTACAAGGGCTACCTCAAGGAGCTCACCGATCCACGCAAGACCAGCGAGGCGCGGGCGCAGCAACTCCTCCACACCGCCAAGCCGATCTACTGGCTCACCAGCGGGATTCACTCGACCGAGTTTGGCGGGCCGGAGATGCTGATGGAGCTGGCCTACCGGCTCACCGTCGACAACTCGCCGATGTACCAGAATATCCGAAAGAATGTCATCGTCTTCATCACCCCGGTGGTTGAGCCGGACGGGCGCGACAAGCTGGTCGACGCCTACTACTTCAACAAGAAGTACGGCAGCACCATCGGGCGGATGTCGTCACCCTACTGGGGACGTTACGTCGCCCACGACAACAACCGCGACGGGATGGGGCAGTTCCTCGACCTCACCAAGAACATCACCCGCACCTTCCTCGAGTGGACGCCGCAGATCCTGCACGACCTGCACGAGTCGGTCACCTATCTCTATGTGTCGACCGGCACCGGACCGTACAACGAGTCGCTCGATCCAATCACCATCGGTGAGTGGTGGAGCCTGGCCGAGAATGAAGTGACGGAGATGGCGAAGCGGAACGTACCCGGCGTCTGGACCTACAACTACTACGATGGTTGGGTGCCGAACTACATGTTCTTCATTGCGCACTCGCACAACGCCACCGGCCGGTTCTACGAGGTGCAGAGCTACGGTCCCGACACCTCGGTGGTGCGTCCCGGCGCCACCACCACGAGTCGCGAATGGTATCGCCCCAATCCGCCGCTGACGTCGATCAAGTGGAGCCCGCGGGCCAACACCAATATTCAGGAATCGGCACTGCTGATCACGCTCGACAAGGTGGCGCGCGAGCGCTCGACCTTCCTCGAAAACTACTGGATCAAGAACAAGAATGCGGTCGACAAGGGACGCCACGGACCGATCTACGGCTGGGTGATTCCCGCCGGGCAGCACGCCAGTGCCAATGCGGCCGAGGCGGTCAACGACCTGCGGACGCAGGGGCTCGAGTTCCAGCGGGCGACTACGGCGTTCACTGCAGGCAAGGTGGACGTGAAGGCCGGTGACTACCTCGTGCGGGCCGACCAGCCCTATCGCACTCTGGCCGACATGTACTTCTCGCTGCAGAACTTTCCGCCCGACAATCCGTCACCGTACGACGACACCGGCTGGACCTTCCCGTTGATGCGGAACATCACGATCACGGCGATCCTCGACTCCTCGTTGTTCCGGCAGCCGATGACGCCGATTACCAGCACCGTGATCGCCTCCGGTGGTATCACCGGAAGTGGCTCGGTCGTGGCGGTGGAGAACAACCAGGACAACGCCCTGGTCACCTTCCGCTTCAAGTTCGGTGGACTCAAGATGGCGGCGGCCGAGGCGGGCTTCGACGCCGGCGGGCATCACTTCGGGGCTGGCGCGATCATCATCCCGAACGCCAACGTGGTGCGGCTCGATCCGGCCCTGAAGGCGCTCGGCCTCACCGGCGTCGCGATGACCTCGCTGCCAAGCGTGAAGATGCATGACCTCGACCTGCCGCGGATTGGCTATGTCCACAGTTGGGGCAGCACGCAGGATGAAGGATGGGTGCGCGCGGCGCTCGATCACTACGGCGTGCCCTACGATTACTTCGGCGAGCCGAAGCTCAAGGAAGGAAACCTGCGCGCCAAGTACGACGTGATCTTGTATCCGTCCGGTGGGCAGGGCGCCGGTAGTGGAGGCGGGCGAGGCGGCTTCGGTGGTGGTGGCGGCGGAGCAGGTGGTGCGGCCGCGCCGACCGGACCGGTGCCGTACAAGCGTACCGCCGAGTTCCCGGCACTCGGCACCCCCGATTCCACCGACGACATGCGCGCGACCGCTGGCCCGGAGGGGATGAAGGCGCTCTACGAATTCGTCCAGCAAGGCGGCACGCTCATCACCGAGGGGAGCACGACGGCGATCTTCCCGAACTACGCCCTGACGCCTGGGGTGCGAATGGAATCGCCTCCCGGGGTGTTCGCCCGCGGCACGATCCTTCGCGGTATCGTCGCTGATCGGACCAGCCCGCTCATGTACGGCTATCAGTACAGCGAGCTGCCGATCTACTTCTCCTCGGGCTCGGTGCTCACCACTGCGCCCGCTCCGGCGGACGGTGCGGTGGCCGACGCCGGGGCTGCGGGCGGTCGCGGCGGCCGGGGAAATCCCCTGGCGCCCAACCTGACGCCGATGGCGAACCAACTCAAGCTCTCCGGCTGGGACCCGGCCGAAACCGGGCTGGCCTACGGCACGCTTCCCGTGGACAGCTCGACCGCCGGCGCGGGTGGTCGTGGCGGACGCGGCACCGGTGGACGGGGTGGTGCCGGTGCCGGTGGCGCGGGTGGGGCTGCCGCGGCCGCGCCGGGATTGCCGGGCGTAACGGCGGACCCCAACGGTCGGGCGCGCGTGGTCATGCGCTTCCCCGACAAGGCCGCCGACATGCTACTCTCCGGCACGCTCGCCAACGGCGAGGGACTCGAGGGGAAGGCGCAGCTGGTGGACGAATCGATCGGCACCGGACATATGGTGCTCTTCGCTTTCCGACCCTACTGGCGCTGGCAGACGCAGGGCACCTTCGCGATCGGCTTCAATGCGATCATGAACTGGAATCATCTCGACGCGGGAAACAAGTAGCATAGGGAGCCGGGGGCGCAGTCGATCGCGCCCCCGACTCCCTGTGATCGACTGACTCTGACCGAGGAGCACCATGCGAGGCATCGCGAAGGTCACCGGCGTCCTGTTCATCGTGGCCGCGCTGTGGGGATTTGTGGAGACCGGCTTCGGCATGGAGACCTCGCTGCTCATGGGGGTCTTCCCGGTGAACGCGATGCACAACATTGCGCATATGGCGCTTGGGGTCTGGGGGTACGCCTCGTCGCAGACCGAGGCCACGGCGGGTCGCTTCTGCCGCTTCGGCGGTGTGGTCCTTCTGGTGCTGGGCGGGGTCGGCTTCGTCATCGCGAACCCGCTCGACCTCATGCCGATCGGCGGCGATGACCGGTGGCTCCACCTTGGGGTCGGTGCGTTTCTCCTCATGGCCGGTCTGGTGGACGCCGCGCGGCCCACGCCACGCACCCGCCAGCGCTGACCGTGCGGCGGTCCGACTCCGTGCGTTCGATCCGGTGCCAATGTCTCGCGGTCACGACGGCGGCACTGCTCACCGGTGTCGCGGTGCCGGTGCAGGCACAGTTCCCCTACAAAGATGCCAGTCGGCCGATCGCCGAACGGGTCCAGGACCTGGTCGGCCGGATGACCCTCGAAGAGAAGTTCTGGCAGCTGTTCATGCTACCGGGCGATCTCGACGATCCTGCCAACGACTTCTCGCATGGGATGTTCGGGTTGCAGGTGTCGGTGTGGCCATCCCCGGGCCGTCCGCCGAACCCATCCGCCGGGGAGGCCGCGCGCTCCCATGCCGAGCGGATCAATGCCATCCAGAAATATCTGGTGGAGCGGACCCGACTCGGGATTCCGATGATTCCTTTCGAGGAGGCGCTCCATGGCCTCAAGGCCGAGGGGGCGGTCGCCTTCCCGCAGGCCATCGCGCTGGCTGCGACGTGGGATACCACGCTGATGGCGGAGGTGGCGCGGGCGGCAGCAGTCGAGACGCGGAGTCGCGGGATTCGGCAGGCGCTCTCGCCGGTGATCAACATCGCCAATGATGTTCGCTGGGGCAGGGTGGAGGAGACATACGGCGAGGATTCGTGGCTCACCTCGATGATGGGCCGCGCCTTCATTGCCGCCTTTGAGCAGGCCGGTGTGGTCGCCACACCGAAGCACTTCATCGCCAACGTCGGGGACGGCGGGCGCGACAGCTACCCGATCGATGTCGATCAGCGGCTGCTCGAAGAACTCTTCTTCCCACCGTTCCGCGTTGCGATCGAAGCGGCGCATGCGCGCTCGGTGATGAGTGCCTACAACTCCGTGAACGGTGATCCCGCCACACAGAACGCGGGCCTGCTCAACGGCACGCTCAAGCATGACTGGGGGTTCACCGGATTTGTCATCTCCGACGCGGCCGCCACCGGTGGCGCCACGGTACTTCATCACACCGAGGCAAGCACCGCCACCGCCGCGCAGCACGCCTTCAACGCCGGACTCGACGTCGTGTTCCAGTCGTCGTGGCCACAGCATCGGCCCTATCTCGATGCGTTCACGCGCGGGCTGATTTCGGACTCCGTTATCAATGCCGCTGTGAGTCGCGTGCTGCGCGCCAAGTTCGAGCTGGGACTCTTCGAGCATCCCTACGTGAATGCCGACTCGGCGGCCCTGCTCAACGGCACTCCAGAACACCTCGCCCTGGCAAGAACGGCGGCGCGCGAATCGATGGTGCTGCTGCGCAACGCCCGCGGACTGCTGCCACTCTCGAAGCGCGGTCGATCGATCGCGGTGATCGGGGCTGATGCGGTGGAGGCGAGGTTGGGCGGCTACAGCGGTCCCGGTGTAGCACCGGTCTCGATCCTCGATGGCATCAAGGCCGCGGTGGGCGGCGGGCGAGTGGTGCGCTATGCAGCCGGACCGGGGCGGGTGAATCCGGAGTATCTCGTGGTGCCGGCCGAGCGGCTTTCGAACCTGGTGGATGGCAAACGCCTCGCCGGGGTGCATGGCGAATACTTCGACAACACTCGCCTTGATGGCCCGCCACGCCTGGTTCGCACCGATCCGCGCATCGATTTCGGCTGGACGCTCAACTCGCCTGGCCGGGGCATTCCCTATGACTGGTACTCGGTCCGCTGGACCGGCGCGATCACCGCGCCGACGGGAGGCGTGCACCGACTCGGCGTCGAGGGAAACGATGGCTACCGACTCTGGCTCGACGGCGCGTTGGTGATCGACAACTGGCAGAAGGCGTCGTACGGTCACCGACTCGCGGAAGTGTCACTCAAACCGGGAACCACGCATCAGCTACGGCTCGAGTTCTTCGAGAGCACCGGCAACAGCAGAATCAAACTGGTATGGGACGCTGGTGTGCCCGCATGGCGCCCATCAATCGACTCAGCGGTGCGGCTGGCGCGACAGAGTGGCGTGGCGGTGGTGGTGGCGGGACTGGAGGAGGGGGAGTTTCGCGACCGCTCCACCCTTCGGCTGCCGGGCCATCAGGAGGAGATGATCCAACGGATCGCTGCGACCGGCACGCCCGTCGTGGTGGTGCTCGTTGGGGGCAGCGCGATCACCATGTCACCTTGGCTCGATCGGGTGGGTGCCGTGCTCGACGCGTGGTATCCCGGCGAGCAGGGTGGTTTGGCGGTGGCCGATCTGCTCTTCGGTGATGCCGATCCCGCGGGACGGCTGCCGATCACCTTTCCACTGGCCGACGGGCAGCTTCCGCTCAGCTACTGGCACAAGCCGACCGGGCGTGGCGATGACTACCTCGACCTGAGCGGGCAGCCGCTTTTCCCCTTCGGCTTTGGCTTGAGCTACACCACGTTTGAGTATTCCGACCTGAGCATCACCCCGGCGCAAATCGGTCCGCGCGATAGTGCTCGGGTGCGGCTCACGGTCCGCAACCGCGGGACGCGCGCCGGCGATGAGGTGGTCCAGCTCTATTTGCATGATGTGCTGGCCAGCGTGGCGCAGCCGGTGACCAGGCTCGCGGCATTCACCAGAATCTCGCTGGCGCCGGGAGAGTCGCGTGAGGTGCAATTTGCGCTGGGTCCCGAACAGCTGCACCTGCTCAACCGGGAGATGCAGTGGGTGGTTGAGCAGGGTGCCTATCGGGTGATGGTGGGGAGTTCGTCAAAGGATATCCGCCTGCGCGGAGTGCTCACCACCCACTAGCCGAGGCTACTTCCGCTTGGCGGCCTTCTTGACGGCCTTGGTGGACTTCGTGGCACTCTTCGCCTTGGCCAGGCTGGATCGGGCTGCCGACTTCACGGCTTTGACGGCCTTCTTTGCCTTGGGATTGCTCGAACGGGAGATCGCGACACCGGCCGCGACCACCGCTGCAGCGCCGGTGAGTACCGCGGCGATCTTCGTCCGACGCTTCCGGGCAGCGGTCTTGCCGGTCACCTTGTCCATCGCCTTGACGGCGAGCTTTTTCGCCTTGGCGCCCATTCGTTCGGCACCGGCTTCCGACTTCTTGATCACCTTGGTGATGCTGCGGCTGGTGAAGCGGGCCATGTGGTGCACTCCATGAGTGGATGACGAGCTGCGTGGTACGGTACCAATCCCCATCAAGTATACAGACGTTCCGACGCCGTTGGTATGCACCGGCGCGAAGATCTGGCCTGCCCCACGCCGAGCGTAGCGTCGAAATGCGAAAGGAGGGAAGCGGCACCGCCGCTTCCCTCCTTTCGATGTCAGCCCGGTCAGGAGGGCGATTCCGGCCTACCGGTGATCGCTCCCGCCGTCCCGTATTTCGCCGCCGAATGACCCGTCGGCGGAGGCCGCGGTGGTGGATTCGACGTGCAGCATCTGGCGATAGCTCTTGCCGTTGAAGACCATGGTGACGAGATAGTCGCCGGTGCTGGCGAGTCCGCCGCCGGCGCCCCGCCCGCCACCGCCGCCCCGCCCCCCGCCGCCGGTCATCTTGATGCCGATCAGGTCAAAGATCTTGATCACATTGGCCGGCTCGGGGCCGCCGCGTCCCCCGCCACCGCCGCCAGCACCACCACGCCCCGGATTCGGGGTGGGTTCAGCCGGGCGGGCGCAGAACGGATCCCACTGCGTCAACGGCCGCTCGCAGTTGGCCGCCGCACCGCCGCGACCGCCACCACCACCCGCGACGCCACCACGCCCGCCGCCCGCTCCGGCCGCTGGCGGGTAGAGGATGGCGCGTGCCCGGGCAAGTGCGGTCGTGTCATACTTGGCCGCCTTGAGGGAGTCGAGCACCTTGGGCCCCCGCACGGCTTTCAAAATGCTGTCCCGGCGCTCGGAGGCCGAAAGCGGCGCCGCGGCGCCCGCGCTGCTCCGCGCCGCGAAGTTCCAGCTCACCGCATGCACCCCCGCTGTCCCGGGACCGGTCATGGTCGCGAGGGTGTCACCGGCGGCATTGCTGATGGTGAATCGCGCCGTTCCCGCCGCCGCTACCGGGCCGATCCGATACGCGATCTCCGCGCCGTAGGTCGGATTGGGCGTCTGGAAGAAGGTCTGCGCATTGCCGTTGCCGGAGGCCATCAGGGTCGGGCCCTCGCCCCACTGGAACGCGGTACGCGGCGCGAAGAGGGTGGCATCGGCTGCCATCGTTTCCGGAGTCAACTGTTCCAACGGGGCGATGTTGGCGATCCAGAAGCCGCGGCCGTGGGTCGCTGCGATGAGCTCATGGTCGCGAGGATGAATCTTGAGGTCGAAGACCGGCACCGACGGCAGCCCCGCCGCGAACTTGCTCCAGCTCTGCCCGCGGTCGATCGATGCGTAGGCGCTGATCGAGGTGCCGACCACCAGTAGGTCGCGATTCACGGGATCCTCACGAATCACGTGCACGAAGTCGCCGACGCCGTCATTCGGGAGATTGTGGGCGATTGAGGTGAAGCTCTTGCCACCATCATTGGTGACATAGAGGTAGGGCATGAAGTCGTTGCGGCGATGGTTGTCGAACGCCACATAGAACGTGAGCGAATCGAAATGCGACGGCTCGATGCGATTGACGTAGACTTCATGGTCGGGCAGGCCGGGGAAGTGCGACGTCAGGTCCTCCCAGGTTGTGCCATCGTTGCGCGACATCCAGACGTTGCCATCATCGGTGCCGGCGTAGAGGAGCCCCGGCTTCAGGTACGATTCTGCCAGTGCCACGACGGTGCCGTAGGTCTCAGCGCCCGTCGCGTCGAGCGTGATGCCGCCTGTCCAGGTGGTGGAGGTGTCGATCTTGGCCTGCTGCTTCTTGGAGAGGTCGGGCGAGGTGAGGTAGAAATCCTCGCCCCGCTTGGTGGACTTCATCACCCGGTTGCCGGCGAAGTAGATCACGGCCGGATTGTGCGGCGAGATCAGGAAGGGTGCATTCCAGTTGAAGCGCAGGTTGAGGTCGAGCGAGTCCTGCTTCTGCTGGCCCCGGAGCTTGTCGATGCTCGCCACCAGCGCCTTGCTCATCGGCAGCAGCGGGTCGCCACGAAGGATCGCCATCGAATCCTCCCACTTGCGGTACTGCTCCTGCCAGCTTGGCTTGCGGAAGCCCAATCGCTCACCGGTCTTGAGGTTGACTCGCGACGCACTGCCGCCCTGCGACTCGCTGTAGACGATGTTCGGGTCGGTGGGGTCCTGCGCGGTGTAGAAGC
Organism: Gemmatimonadales bacterium; assembly: GCA_038205305.1. Taxonomy (GTDB): domain Bacteria; phylum Gemmatimonadota; class Gemmatimonadetes; order Gemmatimonadales; family GWC2-71-9; genus Palsa-1233. The sequence goes on along the minus strand of JBBRBZ010000022.1, from coordinate 9,771 downwards.
CATCGCCGCCGCTGACGGTGAACCAGTAGGCGTTGCTCACGCCGCCATTCTTCCGTCGGCTCGGGCCGCACCAGCCGCCATTGTCCTGGGCACCGCCGCAGATGTTGTATGGCACGGCGAAGTCGTAGCTCACCTCGTAGAATTGTCCGATCGGGAGGGTGGTGGTCTGCTGGAAGTTGCCGCCGCGATCGAAGGTGATCGAGATGCCGCCATCATTGCCGATGACCCAGCGCTCTGGATCGTTGGGATCGATCCAGAGGCCGTGGTCGTCGACGTGCACGCCCTGCGCGGCGTTGCGATGGGTCTTGCCGCCGTCATCCGAGACCTGGATTTCGGTGGACGAGAAGTACACCCGATCGGGATTCCTCGGATCGACCCGCACCTGCGAGTAGTAGAAGGGGCGGGAGTTGTAGTTGGTCATCTTGGTCCAGCTCTTCCCGGCATCGGTGGAGCGGTAGAGACCATTTCCCTCGGGAGTGTTGGCCGGCGTGTAGCCGCCACCCTTCTGCTCCGCCGCGGCCTCGACCATCGCGTACACCATGTCGGGGTTGGAAGCCGCCAGCGCGAGGCCGATCCGTCCCTTCACGCCGGCCGGGAAGCCGCTGCCTTTGAGTTCGGTCCAAGTCGCCCCGGCATCGGTGGACTTCCACAGTCCCGAACCGGGGCCGCCGCTCTTCAGTGAGTACGGCGTCCGGAGCCGTTCCCAGGCCGCGGCATACACGATGTCGGGGTTGCGCGGATCAAGCGTGACGTCCACAAAGCCCGCCTTGTCGCTGATGAACTTCACCAGCTTCCAGCTCTGGCCACCGTCGGTGGTCTTGTAGAGGCCGCGCTCCGGGTTGGACTTCCACGCTGCACCCAAGGCGGCGACGTAGACGGTGTTGGGGTCGCGCGGATCCACCGCGATGCGACCGATGTGCTGCGTCTTCTCGAGGCCCATCAGCTTCCAGGTGATGCCGCCGTCGGTGGACTTGAAGACACCGGCGCCTGGCTCGATGGTGTTGCGCGAGTTCGGCTCACCCGTGCCCGCCCAGACCTGCATCGTGTCGGAGGGAGCGATCGCCAGCATCCCCATCGAGATCACCCGCTGGTCGTCGAAGACCGGGCGCCAAGTCTGTCCGTTGTTGGTGGTCTTCCAGATCCCGCCCGCTGCCGCCGCAGCGAAGAGCGTCTTGGAAGGACCCGGGATCCCGACGACGTCGGAGATCCGTCCCTCGAAGTTCGCCGGCCCGACGTTGCGCCATCGCATGCCGGCCACCGTGGCGGAATCAAGCGATTGGGCCTGCATCGGCAGGGCGAGGACTGTCACGACAAGCGCGACGGCCAGGGAGTGGCTGAAGTGGGAAGCACGCATGAACTGGCCTTGATGTGGGAGGTCGGTGGTGGTGCATCTCGGAACCGGCTGGACAACAGGGAGGAATGTAACGTCAGGAATCCCCGGTGCGGTAAACAAAAGGGCCTCCCGCGGGGGAGGCCCATGTTGCAGCTGAGAACGTTCCGCGTTCAGTCAGCTATCGTCGCGTGGGACCGGTGGCCGACCCTTCCCGGCGTACTGCGCCTCGATCCGCGAATGCAGATCGTCGGCACCGATGATCCCCTTCACCGAGGCAATGATCCCGGCCACGACGTCGTCTGCCCAGTACTCGTCGGGGCGGCTCTCGGCCGGGACGTCGTCCCGCTTGCGTTGCAGGTAGTCGATGGCCGTCTGCACCCATTCGGCCTGAGCCGTGGCGATCAGCGACCACGAGCCGGTGGCGCGGAGTTCCATCGCGGCAAGCGTGTCGAGCTGTTCCTTCAGCTCGACGGCGATCGGCCCCGAGCGGAGTTGTTCGGCGACGAGTGAAAGCATCGCCTTTCGCTCCGATTCCATCGGCTCAGGGAGCGGCATCAAGTAGTGGCGCTGGTCGGCGACCATCTCGGCGAGACGGACGCAGACCGCGCGGATCGGCGGCGTGAGTGCGGTGGGGACCTCGCCAGCCCACGACGCCGCCGCTCGCAGGATCGCTGCGATCTTTTCATCGGCCAGTGCCGTGATCTTGGTGGGGTCGAGCGCGTCAGCCATGAAAAGAAGGTCTCCCCGACACGGCGTCTATCGCAAGTCTTTCCTGGAGCTCCCCGGCAGGGAGCGGTCGGGCCGTCAACGCAAAGGTGTTGCAGAGGCTCAACACGACGGCTTCACGAATGCGCGAGCGCAGTGCGCCGCGGTCGGCGCCGGCAGGCAGCACCTCCGCCACCGAGGTCATCTGCACGCCGGCAATGCCGCACGGTACGATCGCGTCGAACCAGGAGAGATCCGGGTCGACGTTCAAGGCAAAGCCGTGCAACGTAACCCACTGCTTTACGTGAATACCGAGGCTGGCAATCTTCTTCCCGCCGGTCCACACGCCGGTCTTGCCCGGGACCCGCTCGGCCGAAATGCCGAAGACGGCAAGCGCATCGATGATCGCTTCCTCGAGTGCCCGCAGGTACCAGTGGAGATCCTCGCGATGCTGCGAGAGCAGGATGATCGGGTACCCCACCAGTTGTCCGGGGCCGTGCCAGGTGACGTCGCCTCCGCGCTCGATCTCCTCGACCGCCGCACCACGGGCACGCAGGGCATCGAGCGGCAGCGGCAGTGACGTCGCACGAGTGCTACGCCCGAGGGTGTAGACGGAGGGATGCTCGACCAGTAGCAGGGTGTCATGGCGAAGCGAGCCATCGATTCGGGCCAGGCGGAGCGCCCGCTGGAGTTCCAAGGTCTCGTGATACGGCTGGACACCGAGGTCCACCACGTCCAGCAGTCGTTCGCTCACGCGTCGACCCGCGCACGTTGCGTGCGCTGCATCAGGAGCAGCGTGAGCATGACGGCCGCGAACGCGAGGCCGAGGAGCCCGGGCGGGCCGAAGATCTGCTTGACGACCACCGTGGACAGTCCCGCGACCACCGCGCCCGCGAAGGCGGAAACGAGCGAGAGTCCGCCGCGACGATAGGAGGAAGGAATGCCGGACATCATGACCCACGCCATCACGGCACCGAAGGCGACACCGAGGACTGAGCCGTAGGCCAGGAAATTGACGTAGGGGGCGTTGGGGTTCACGTCGGCGGCCGACTTCACCGCCAACCCGGCCGTCATCCGGGTGGAGAGAAAGGTGAGAATGGCGAACCACGCCACCACCGCCACCGCCCCGGTGACCATCGCCCAGACTGCTTGGACGGTCCGGTCGACGGTCGGGGCGTCGGCGCCGAAGGGATTGGGCGAGAGCGGAGGGGTCTCTGGCGCGGTCATCTAGATATGAATCACGCGACCCATCGAGTCGAGTGCCGCCTCGGCAATCGCTTCCGAAAGGGTCGGGTGGGCATGGATCGCCAGGTCGACTTCCTCAACCGTGTATTCATTGGTACGCGCCATCACCAGTTCGCCGATCATCTCCGAGGCATGGCCGCCCACGATGGTCGCGCCGATGATCTCACCGTACTTCTTGTCGCGAATGATCTTCACGAAGCCGTCGGTTTCGTTGGTGGCACGGGCGCGGCCATTGGCTGAGAACGGGAAGCGCCCCACTTGATAGTCCATTCCCTTCGCCTTGGCCTGCTCCTCAGTGAGCCCGACGCTGGCAACTTCCGGATGGCAGTACGTGACGCTCGGGACATTGGTGTAGTCGATTGCCTTCGGCGCATGGCCGGCGATCACCTCGGCGACGTGCACCCCCTCGCGAGTGCCCTTGTGGGCCAGCATCGGCGGGCCTGCAACATCACCGATGGCATAGACGCCCTTCACCGTGGTCTGCAACGTGGCGGGGTCCACCTGGATGAAGCCGCGATCGGTGAGCTTCACGCCGACCTTCTCGAGTCCGATCGACTCGGTGTTCACGGCGCGCCCTGCCGCCATCAGCACCTTCTCGGCGGTGATCGTCTCGGTCTTGCCAGCCACTTCGAGCGTGAGGGTGACGCTGTCGGCCTTCACGTCTGCCTTCACCACCTTCACCCCGGCCAGGACATTGATGCCGCGCTTCTTGAAGAGCTTGGCGATCAGGTCGCTGGCCTCGGCGTCCTCGACCGGGAGGATGCGCGGCAGCGCCTCGATCAGCGTCACGCTGGTGCCGAACGAGGAGAAGATGTCGGCGAACTCGGTCCCCACGGCGCCGGCGCCCACGATGGCGAGCGTCTTCGGCGCCTGCTCAAGAAAGAGTGCCTCGTCGGACGTGATCACGCTGGTCTTGTTGACCGTGAGTCCGACCGGCGGGATGCCCTTGGCGCGCGATCCGGTCGCGAGCACGATCCCCTTCGTCGCCGTGAGCGTGTCATCGCCCACCTTCACCGTGGTGGCCGAGGTGAGCACGCCGGTCCCCTTGATGACGGTGATCTTGTTCTTCTTCATCAGGAACTCCGCTCCCTTGGAGTTCTGGTCGGCAACCCTGCGCGAGCGCTTCATCGCCACGCCATAGTCGACCGTGACCTCACCGCCGATGGTGATGCCGAGCTCTTTCGCTTCCTTGCGGATCAGGTTGGCGGTCGAGGCGCTGTAGAGCAGCGCCTTGGTCGGAATGCAGCCGATGTTGACGCAGACGCCGCCCATCTTGTCCTTCTCCACCAGCCCGACACTCAGCCCGAGTTGGGTGGCACGGATGGCACAAGGATATCCGGCGGGACCGCCACCGACGATGATGATGTCGAACGTGCTGGAAGCCATGGATCAGTCTCCGAAATTGTCGTGGATCGTGAACAGAGAACGGAGAACGGAGAACGGAGAACAGTGATTGTCGCGCGACGCGCGCATCATGGTTCAGGTCGGCGTGTTCTCATCCTTCGGCATTCTCTGTTCTCTGTTCTCTGTTCTCTGTTCTCCGTTCTCTGTTCTCTGTTCTCTGTTCTCCGTTCTCCGTTCTCTGTTACCAGACCAGCGCCAGCGGATTCTCCAGCATTCCCACCAGCGTCTTGAGGAACGCCGCGCCGGTTGCCCCATCGATGACGCGATGGTCGCAGCTGAGCGTCATCCGCATGCGGCGGCGGGCCGCGACCGCTCCGTTCCAGACCACGGCCTTCTCTTCGAGTCGCCCGACCGCAAGGATCGCGGCTTCCGGCGGATTGATGATCGCCGTGAACTCGTCAATCCCGAACATGCCGAGGTTCGAGATCGAGAAGGTGGAGCCGGTGTACTCCTCGGGCTTCAGCTTCTTCTCCCGCGCACGACCTGCGAGTTCGCGGACCTCGGCGGAGATGCTACGAAGCGACTTCCGGTCGGCGTGGCGGATTACCGGGGTGATCAAGCCTTCATCGATTGCGACGGCGACGCCGATGTGCACGTCATGCCACTGGCGCACACGGTCGTCGAGCCAGTGGGCGTTGACCCACGGGTGCTGATGCAGGGCCGCTGCCGCGGCGCGGATCACCAGGTCGTTGAAGGAGAACTTCCCCTTCTCGTCGGCGGCCAGCAGCGCTTGGCGCGCTTCGAAGGCGCGCTCCATGTCGACTTCGACCGTGAGATAGTAGGTCGGAATCGGGCCGATCGACTGGACCAGGCGCTTGGCGATCGTCTTGCGCAGCTGCGACAGCGGCACGTCGGTGAAGCCCTCGGCCGGAAGGAGCGGCGCCTGTGGGGGCGACGCCTGCGTCGCTCCCACCAGCGTCGCCCCTTCCACGTCGCGCTTGACGACACGTCCCTCGGGGCCCGAGCCGGCGATCGCGGCGAGGTCCACGCCCTGCTCGGCGGCGATCCGTCGGGCGAGCGGTGAGGCTTTGACGCGACCGCTGGCGGGCGGTTGGGGCGACGTGGGCTGGGGCGACGGGGGCGACGCATGCGTCGCCCTTACCACCGGATCGGGCGACGCTGCTTGGGGCGACGCGGGTTGGGGCGACGCCTGCGTCGCCCCTGCCGGCGCGTCGCCACCGGGCACCGCCTCGCCCGCCGCTCCGATCCACCCCACCAGCGACGCCACCGGCGCCGTGGTCCCGGCCGGGATCATCTGGCGGAGCAGGACGCCGTCGGCCCGGGCCACCAGTTCCATCACCGCCTTGTCGGTCTCGACTTCGGCCAGCACATCGCCGACCGCGATCGCGTCGCCTTCATTCTTCTTCCACTCGACGAGGCGCCCTTCTTCCATCGTCGGGGACAGCGCTTCCATCACCACCTTGGTCGCCATGGGGTCAGTCCTTGTAGCAGACCTTGCGGGCGGCTGCGGCAATCTTGCCCGCATCCGCCTTGGCGGCCTTCTCGAGGTGCTTGTTGTAGGGCATCGGCACGTCGGCCTGATGCACGCGAATGATCGGGGCGTCGAGCGAATCGAACGCCTCACGCTGGACCACATCGACGACTTGGGCGCCGACTCCCGCGAATGACCAGCCCTCTTCAGCCACGACGAGGCGATTGGTCTTCACTACCGAGGCAAGGATGGTGGCAGTATCCAGCGGCGTGATGGTGCGGAGGTCGATCACCTCGGCGTCGATGCCTTCGCCCTCCAGCGTCTTCGCCGCGTTGAGGGCCGGCGCGACGGTCTTGGAGTGGCAGACGATGGTGACGTCCTTTCCCGCGCGCTTGATGTCGGCCACACCGATCGGGGTGATATAGTCGCCGTCGGGCACCTCGCCCTTCAGGTTGTACAACATCTCGCCTTCGATGAAAACCACCGGATTGTCGTCCCGGATGGCGGCCTTGAGCAGCCCCTTGGCGTCGGCCGGCGTGGCGGGCATGACCACCTTGAGGCCGGGAATGTGGGCATACCAGCTCTCGAACGCCTGCGAGTGCTGCGCACCCAGTTGCAGCGCGGCCCCGCCCGGACCGCGGAATACCAACGGGCAGCCGATCTGGCCGCCGCTCATATAGCGGAGCTTGGCGGCGGCGTTGACGATCTGGTCGATCGCGAGCAACGCGAAATTCATCGTCATCATCTCGATGACCGGTCGCAGCCCCACCATCGACGCCCCGACACCGATGCCGGTGAACCCCAACTCGGCGATCGGCGTGTCGACCACCCGACGTGGGCCGAATTCGTCCAGCAGGCCGCGACTCACCTTGTAGGCGCCATTGTACTCGGCGACTTCTTCGCCCATCAGGAAGACGTTGTCGTCGCGGAGCATCTCTTCGCGAAGCGCCGCGTTGAGGGCGTCACGATAGGTCATGGTGGCCATCAGTTCGCCTCCGGCGCGTAGACGTCGGTCCAGAGCTCGCCCGGCTCGGGGTCGGGCGACTCTTCTGCGAACTTCACCGCATCGGCCACCTCAGCCATGACTTCCGCATCGAGGGCGGCGAGCTGCGCGTCGTCGAGCAGCCCGAGGTCGCGCATCCGGTGCTCCAGCAGGGTGATCGGATCGCGCTGGCGCGAGCTGTCGAGCTCTTCCTTGCTGCGGTAGGTGCCGCTGGCGGCATCGGACATCGAGTGACCGACATAGCGGAAGGTGCGGATCTCGAGCAGCGTCGGCCCGTCGCCGGCCCGGGCACGCGCGACGGCGACGTCGGTCGCTTCCTTGACCGCGACCACATCCTGCCCGTCCACCTGCACACCCGGCATGCCGTAACTCGACGCCCGGAGCGCGAGGTCGGTGATCGCCGCGGCGCGCTTCACGGCCGTGCCCATGCCGTAACCGTTGTTCTCGATCACGAAAATCGCCGGCAGCTTCCAGAGCGCGGCGATGTTGAGTGTCTCGTGGAACGAGCCGATGTTCGCGGCCGCTTCGCCGAAGTAGGCGATCGCCACCTGGTCGGTGCCGCGGTACTTGGCCGCGAAGGCGAAACCAGCACCGAGCGGGATCTGCCCGCCGACGATGCCGTGTCCGCCCATGAAATGCTTCGACAGATCGAAGAGGTGCATCGAGCCGCCCTTCCCCTTCGAACAGCCGGTCGCCTTGCCGAACAGCTCCGCCATCACCGATCGAGCGGAGAGTCCGCGCGCAAGCGCCTGACCATGCTCACGGTACGCGCTGACGACGTAGTCGTCCTTGCGCAAGGCGGCGAGGGTGCCGACGGCCACCGCTTCCTGGCCGATGTAGAGGTGGCAGAAGCCGCCGATCTGGCCGATAGAGTAGGCCTCGCCGGCCTTCTCCTCGAAACGGCGGATCAGCAACATGGTGCGAAGCCAGTCACGGTAGTGATCCGAGAACGGTGCGTCCGGGCCTCGCCGCTTGGTGCGCAGCGTCGGTTCGGTGCTGGTAGCCATCAGATGCCCTTGCCCTGTGTTGCGGTGGTGTCAGGGCTCGACGCCCTGGCGTGGTCGATCTGCTCCCACGCGTGGTAGGAGGAGCGCGTCAGCGGCGAGGCCTGGACATGCTTGAAGCCCATGGCCATCCCGATGTCGCGCAACTCGGCGAATTCGTCTGGCGTGTAATACCGGACCACAGGGAGGTGGCCGTCGGAGGGGCGGAGGTACTGCCCGAGCGTGACGATGTTCACGTCGCTCCGGCGCAGGTCGCGGAGACAGGTGATCACCTCGTCCCACTCCTCGCCCATGCCCAGGATGATGCCGGACTTGGTGAGTGCCGCGGCGTCCATCGCGCGGGCGTTGGCAAGCAGGCGCAGTGCCCTGTCGTATCGCCCACCCGGGCGCGCCAGCCGGTAGAGCCGCTCGGCCGTCTCGAGATTGTGGTTCAGGATGTCGGGCTTGGCGTCCATGACGATCTGCAGCGCCCGTTCCGACCCCTTGAAGTCGGGGATCAGCACCTCGACCGAGGTGGTGGGCAGCCGCTTCTTGATCTCGGTGATGCAGCCAGCGAACGACTCGGCCCCGCCGTTGGGGAGATCGTCCCGGTCCACCGAGGTGATCACCACGTGCTCAAGCCCCATCCGCTCCACCGCCTCGGCGAGCCGGGCCGGTTCGGCGGCGTCGAATGCCTTGGGGGTGCCGTGGGAGACGGCGCAATAGGCACAGTTTCTGGTGCAAACGTCGCCCAAGATCATGAAGGTGGCGGCCTTGTGGTCCCAGCACTCCCCGATGTTGGGGCAGCGGGCCTCCTCGCAGACGGTGTGGAGGCCGAGTTCCCGCATCATTTTCTGGATGTGCAGGTACCCGGCGCCGCCGGGAGCTTGCACCTTGAGCCAGGACGGCTTGCGCACAAACGGAAGCACCGCCGGGGTGGCCGTCTCGTGGCCAGCGGCGGGGTCCTGTCGGGTCAATTGGACGAGTGGTACGGCCACGCGGACTCCTCTGTCCTGCCAGGGTCTGCTGCCGTCTCGGGGCAGCGCCAGCCCGGAAAGATAGCCACCCGCTGGAGGGGGGTCTATCCGGCCCCGTTACCTTCCGGGCCGTCCTCACGGGGTCCTGCATGAACCTGGAGCTCTCCATCCTGGCGGTGACGGACCTCGTGGTCCGCTACCCTGCTTTCACCCTCGGTCCAGTCTCCTTTGCCATTCGCGGCGGGGAGACGGTCGCGCTGCTCGGGGCCAACGCCGCCGGGAAGACGACGCTGCTGCGCGCCGTCACTGGCCGCCAGCACGAACGGAAGGGCCGCATCCTGCTTGCCGGGCGCGACCTGCTCGAGGCGCCCCCGGAATGGCGGGCGAAGGTGGGATTCGCCGCCGAAAAGCCCCAAGCCGATCCTGCCCTGCGGGTCCGCGAGTGGTTCGCCTTTCTGGCCGACTGTTACCCGACGTGGGATCGCGACTACGAACGCGACCTCACCACGCGCCTCGGCCTCGACGCTGGCGCTCGCATCGGGACGCTCTCCCGCGGCACTTCGGTGAAGGCTGCGTATGTTGCCGCCGAGGCCTTTCGCCCCGACCTGCTGGTCCTCGATGAACCCACCAATGGCCTCGACCCGGTGGTGCGCGAGGAATTTCTCGGTCTGCTACGGGACTGCTTCGCC
>JBBRBZ010000021.1:0-29550 GCA_038205305.1 Gemmatimonadales bacterium | reverse complement strand
CCTCGAAATCAATCACCGAGTTGTGTCGACGTTGGAGCATCCGTTGCGTCACGTCCGCCACGCCCGGCACGTAACGGGCATCGGACACCTTGATGATGATCCGGTCGAGCTGATTCATATTGCGCTTTTCGGCGTCCTTGGCCGGATCGGCTGATGGCCCCTGGTCGCCGGCGAAGATCACCATCTCGCCTTGGGCAGAGGCGGCGATCTCCTTCTCCGAAACCATCGCTCGATTGCGATAGCGGAGCAGCACGGTCTGGACGGGAGTGTAGATATCCATGTTGGCGTCGCGGATGCCGAGTCGTTGAGCATTCGCTGCGTCGATGGGGCGATCGGCCAGGACACCGACCACGGTCAGCCAGTTGCTGCCGACCTTGATGGTCCTGCCGATCGGGTCCTCGGTGGTGAAGAAGCGGGTCCGCACCCCGTGGCCGATGATGGCGACCGCGCGACCGCGGAGCACCTGCTCCCGGTTGAACGGCCGCCCCTCGCTGACCTCGAGATTCATCAGCCGAAAGTAGGCGGTGTCCACGCCGACCAGCTTGCCCGAGCGGCTGCGCCCTTCGCGGGTGATGCTGGTGTTGAGCACGACCTCGGCACTGGTCGCCTCGACTTCGGGAATGACATCGTGGATGGCCTGGGCATCGGCGTACATCAGCCCCGGGGTGAACGGCTTCTTGTCGGGCTTGCCACTGGCGTTGGCGTCCTTGAGTTGGGCTTCCTTCTGCTCCACCAGGGGTACCACCACCACGTTATTGGAGCCGAGCAGGCGCATCTGCTGGAGGATCTCCTGCTCGGCGCCGCGCCCGATCGCGAGCATCGCGATGACCGAGGCGACGCCGAAGAGGATGCCCATCGAAGTGAGGGCGGCACGGAGCGTGTTGTGACCGACCGCCTCGATCGCGGTGCGGAGCGAGAACGCGACGTGCCCCAGCAGCTCCCTGCGTGGGTGCGCGGGTGCGTCAGGCGAGGTCGTCATCGCCGCTCAGCCTTTCTTGGCGGGCGGTGTGGCCGGCGGTGTGGCCGGCGGGGTGCTGTCGGGCGGCGGAAGCTTCTGGCTGTTGGCCGTGTCGGGACTCGCGACCTTTGACCCAGGGAGTCGAATGATCTGCAGCTTCTCGTGGTCCACTGGCGCCGAGAGAAGCACTTCATCACCCTCGTTGAGGCCGCGCGCGATGATCACTTCCTCGTCATTCATTGCGCCGCGTTCGACCTCCTGCTTGGTCACCTTGCCGCTGACGCGTCGGTAGACGAACGGCACGCCCTCTTCGGTCAACACCGACTCGAGCGGCACGTGCAGCACATCCTTGGCCGTAAAGGTCTGAATGGCGTTGCCCGTCGTCATCCCGGGGCGAAGGGTGGTGTCGGGGTGATCGACATTCACCACCACCTCAAACACCTTGGCATCGGAATTGGGGCGCTGCTCGCCGGAATTGGCGACTTGGGTGACAGTCCCCTTCAACTTCTTCGAGGGGTCGGCGTCGAGGGTGAGGATCGCCGCCTGACCGATGGTGACCTTCCGCACATCAATTTCATTGACGTAGGTGACCGATTCCATCACCGAGAGGTCGGGGAGGGTGGCCACCGTTGGGTCCCAGGGGCTGATCTGGGAGCCGACGCCCTTCTTCTTGCCGTCCCAGTCGCGCAGGTAGATCAGCATGCCGGCCGCCGGCGACGCGATGGAGTACTGGGCCATCACATCCTTGACGGACTGCAGCTTGTTCTTTTGCCGGGTCAGGTCGCTGCCCACCTCGCGCATCTTGGCGACGGCCTGACTGACCTTGGTGATGTAGTCGAGGGAATCCTGCCGCAGTGCGCGAAAGGCTTTTTCGTAGGAGATCTCAGCCTGACGCTTCACGCTCGGCGCCTCGAACTGCGATTGATCGCGCGCCAGCTTCTGCTCCTCAAGGGTGAGGGCCGCTACCCGCATCTCCTCACGCGCCTTGGAGAGGTTGAGCGTCGAGTCGAGCGATGCCTGCTCGTTCTGCGCGTCGGCCTTCTGCACCGCGAGCTCGACATCGGCGAGCTTCTGGGAGATGGTCGACCGGTCGAGGCGGGCCACCACATCGCCCTGCTTCACCACCGTTCCTTCGGCCGCGATCCACTCGATCTTGAACTGGAACTGCTCGGCCTGCCCGGCATTCTCCGGCCCCATGATTTTGACGTATTTCGGGGCGCGTAGCTCGCCCGTACTGCTCACGGGTACGGTGAAGTCACCCTTGGTGACCTTGGCAACCAAGCTGTTGTCCGCCGGGGCCCGGTTGCCCGCCACGAGCCAGGCGGCCGGGACGAGGACCACCAGGACGAGCGCAACAATCACCCAGCGGGATCGAAAGAATCGCTTCATGCGAGGCCTCAGAGGGGAGTAACGCCAAGTACCAGGGGCGAAAGCTGCTCACTCACCGGGGTGATACCTGAGACACGCTCAGGGTCGCACCCGTTGGCAGGACCATCCGTAGCAATACGGCGCTGTTTCAGCGGAGTTTCTGGCGCGTTGCAGGACGCGACGTCGCCGAAGTGACGCCGCATCCCGCCAAGGTGGGCCTGCTGTCTGAAAAGTCGGACTAAGGCTGTCCCGGTGCCGGACCCAAGAGCCGGGTGATCTGGCGGGTGATGCCATCGAGCTCGCGGCGCAGCACCCTATACCGCTCCAGCGCATCCCGTCCCACCTTCTGATCCGCGCCACTGGTCTCGCCCGCCAGATAGGTGATCTGGGCCTGGAGACCCGGCTTACCATAGCGGACCACCTCGGAGTTGAGCTGCCCGGCGATGGCCTGGAGCTTGGCGAGCGTGTCGGCCGCAGCACCGGTCGCATTGCGGAGCCGACTCACCGCAGCATTCACACGCGCCACCGTACGACTCCCCTCGGCGACCAGCTCGCGCATCCGAAGATTGTGCTGGAACTGTCCGCGGAGGTCGGCGACCGTCACTCCTCCCGCGGCGATGCGCGGATCGATCTTGACCGTGAACGGGACTGTCTTGACCGCGCCGGCCACCGTCAGGCGGGCCTGGTACTCCCCCGGTGGTGCGCCGACTCCTGAGGAATGGCGCACGTCCCAGACGAAACGGTTCATGCCGACCGTCTTGGTGACACGACTCGCGACTGCCCCACCGCGTCCCCCGCCGAAGATCGGGGCTCCATCGGCGTCAACCGCTGGTGCGACCCCGCCACCACGACCGCCGCGTCCGCCTCCGGTGGCCGGTGCCGCACTGCTGTAACTGTTGACCAGCGTCCCGGCGGAATCGAGGATCTCGAGCTTTACATCGCCATCGGGCACGGTGGGGAGGTAGTACTCGATCGTCGGACCGAGAATCGACGTACCCGTGCGCGTGCGGTAGCCGTCGCGGGGGCGGTAGAGCTGGACGTCCGATGCATGCGTCGCCGGCGTGAGCTGGTGGAGCGACGCGAGATCGTCGAGCATCCAGATCGATCGTCCCTGGGTCGCGATGATCAGGTCGTTGTGATAGACCCGGATGTCGTTGATCGGGACGTTCGGGAGGTTGAGCTGGAACGGCTGCCAGTGCCCACCGTCATCGAGGGAGATGTAGACACCGAATTCCGTCCCGGCGTAGAGCAGTCCCTCGCGATCGGGATCTTCACGCACCACGCGCGTCGGCTCGTCGGCCGCAATCCCGTTGGTACCATCGGTCAACAGCTTCCAACTCTTGCCGTAGTCATTGGTGCGGTAGAGGTAGGGATGGTAATCGCCCAAGAGGTAGCGGTAGACGGTGAGGTAGGCCGAGCCCTTCCGGTGGATAGAGGCGTCGATCCAGGCCACGCGACCCCCCTTGGGAAGGCCCCTGGGTGTGACATCGCTCCAGGTCTTGCCGTTGTCGCGGGTGAGGTGGACTGGGCCGTCATTGCTCCCCGTCCAGATCACGCCCGGCTCGGTGGAGGATTCGGTGATCGCATAGAGTGTGCTGTAGAACTCCTCGCCCGTCACATCGCGGGTGATCGGCTCGCCGCTCGCGCCCTGGCAGCAGGCCGGATGGGCCGTGAGGTCGGGAGAGATCTTCTCCCAGGTCACCCCCTTGTCGAGGGTGCGGTGCAGGTACTGCGATCCGTAGTAGAGCACGTCAGGATTGTGCGGCGAAGTCGCCATGGGCGAGACGCGTTGCATCCGGTAGATCAGATCGTCGGCCGGATTGCCATAGAGTGACTGCCCGCCAATCCAGTAATTGCGCGACTGGCCGGTGCGCATGTCCATCACCTCATACTGTCCCTTGCACGAGCCATAGACGATCTGTGGATCGCGTGGGTAGGGCATGATCGGTCCGGTCTCGCAGCCGGGGCCGCTGCGCCAGTCGCTCAGGTTGAACGGGTTGGCGATGCTGGAGATGATGATGGTCGACGCGTCCTGCTGGGCGCCGTAGATGTTGTAGGGAAACTGGTTGTCCGTCCAGACGCCATAGATCTCGGCGGTGGGTTGGTTGTCTTGTGAGGACCAAGTCTTTCCGCCATCGAAGGACACCACCGCACCACCGTCGTTCGACTCGACCATGGTGTTGCCGTCCTTGGGCGAGATCCAGATGTCGTGATTGTCGCCGTGGGGCACCCGCATGCCGGTCATCGTCTTGCCGCCGTCGACCGACTTGTAGAAGCTCTCCGCGCCGGCGTAGACCACGTCAGCATTGGTGGGGTCAGCGCCGAGGGTGGTGTAGTAGAACGGGCGGGTGATCAGGCCGGCGGTCGTGTTCACGAGCGCCCAGCTCTGGCCCGCGTCATCGGAGCGATAGAGGCCGCCACCCGGCTTCGCCTCGACCAGCGCGTAGATCCGGTTGGGGTTGGCGGCCGTGACCGCCAGGTTGCCCTTGCCGATCAGGTCGTTGGGCAGTCCGGCGGTGATGTGGCTCCAGTGCTCGCCACCATCGGTGCTCTTGTAGAAGCCGCCCTCGTGCGAGCCGCTGATGATGGTCCACGGCTTCCGCTCCAGGCGCGACATCCAGGCATACACCACATTCGGGTTGCCCGGCTGCAACTCGACATCCATCGCCCCGGTGCTGTCGCTGATGAAGAGCGTCTGGCGCCAGCTCTTGCCGCCATCGCTGGTCTTGTAGATGCCGCGATCATGGTTGGGCTTGAAGGCATCGCCCATCGCCGTGACCCAGGCCATGTCAGGATTGGACGGGTGAATGCGCACGGCACCGATCTGGCCCGCGTGGTACAGCCCGACGAACGCCCAGCTCTTCCCGGCATCATCGCTCCGGTACACCCCGCGGCCGGTGGAGACGTTGCTGCGCACGCCATCGGAGCCGGTGCCGACGTAGATCACGTCGGGATTGGACTCAGCGACGGCAATCGAGCCGATGGAGCCGAGCGGGATCTTCCCGTCGGTGATTGGCAGCCAGTTGGCACCGCCGTCGGTCGTCCGGAAGACCCCGCCACTCGCGACACCCATATAGAAGGTGCGCGGCTCGGAGGGGACACCCGTGACGGTGGTCACCCGGCCCCCGCGTGACGGCCCCACCAGCCGATACGACAGCCCCCGGAAGAGGTTGCTGTCCACCGAGGCCATCTGCGGCGGCTTGGGGGCAGCGGGGCGGGGGCCGGTCTGCCCGAGGGCGGGCGTCGGCGCGAGGAGCAGCAGCGAGAGCAGGGCGGCACGAGCCATCGAGCGGTTCTCCATCGGCGGGCAATCGGGCAGGAACGCTGAGGTGGTGAAGTCCAATAACTAGGCACCCGGGCGGTCCGGGGGAAGGGCGCACCCTCCCGGTCCCCCATCGGTATATTCCAAGACCATGTTTCCGTATAAAGACGACAACCCCTCGATCCTGACGCCGGTGGTCACCGTGTCGCTCATCGCCGCCAATGTGGCGGTGTGGATCGTGGTGCAGGGGATGGGCGCCGACCAGCAGCTCGCCGCCTCGGTCTGTGAGCTCGGGCTCGTGCCGGGAGACCTGATGCACCGGCTCCCGATGGGTGCCCGGATTCCGATCGGGGATGGCCTCGCCTGCGTGGTGGGAGAGGGCTCGCCTTGGCGGACGCTCGTCACCTCGATGTTCCTGCACGGCGGCTGGCTGCATCTGTTGGGGAACATGTGGTTCCTCTGGGTGTTCGGGAACAACATCGAGGACGCCATGGGGCATGGTCGTTTCCTTGTCTTCTACCTGCTCTGCGGCCTGACCGCGGCGGCAGCGCAGGTCGCCGTCAATCCCTCGAGTGCGGTGCCGATGGTGGGTGCGAGTGGAGCGATCAGTGGGGTGATGGGCGCGTACGTGATTCTCTATCCCAAGGTGCGGGTGCACATCCTGGTCTTCCTCATCTTCATCTTCCGTACCTCGGTGCCGGCGTGGGTGATGTTGGGGTACTGGTTCCTGCTGCAGCTGCTCGGGGCCGGGACGGGGGAGAGTGCGGGTGGTGTGGCTGTCTGGGCGCATGTCGGCGGGTTCCTCGCGGGTGCCGTGCTGATTGCGCTCTTTCGTGATCCCAAACTGCTGGCCCGGCGGGAGCAGGTCCTTTCGGGTCGCTCATGGCAAGGAACCCTGGCATGACCATCATGGACTCTCGTCTGTCGCGCGCCGGGCGGACGGCACCGCTCTACTCCGCCCGCGAGGCGGCCCCCCCCGCGGGCATGCTGCCTCGCAATCCGGGGATGCCCCTCGACCTCGCCTGGGTGCGCGATGTACGCGTGAATCGCAGCGCGGTCGAGCGCCGCGCCGCGACCATCCCCGCCCGGCGATCGCTCAAGACCGCGTGGCAGGCGGGGTGGCTGCTCCGGGCGATCACGTTGATTGACCTCACGACGTTGTCGGGTGATGACACGCCCGGCCGCGTCAGGAGACTCTGCGCCAAGGCGCGGCGCCCCGTGCGCGCAGACATCCTCGAGGCGCTCGGTATGAGCGAGGTGCCGATCACGGTGGCGGCGGTCTGCGTCTACCATGCCTTCGTCAAGACGGCGGTCGAGGCCCTCGATGGCAGTGGCATTCCCGTTGCCGCAGTCTCCACCGGTTTTCCGGCCGGGCTTACGCCATTCGCGACGCGACTCATGGAGATCGAGGCCTCGGTGGCCGACGGTGCCGAAGAGATCGACATCGTGATCACTCGGGCGCACGTGCTCACGGGCAATTGGTCGGCGCTCTACGATGAGGTGCGCGCCTTTCGCGCGGCCAGCGGCAAGGCGCATCTCAAGGCGATCCTCGCCACCGGCGAACTGGGGACACTCAAGGATGTCGGCCGTGCCTCGCTGGTGGCGATGATGGCGGGCGCTGATTTCATCAAGACCAGCACCGGCAAGGAGAGCGTCAACGCGATTCTTCCGGTGGGGATCGTCATGGCGCGCTCCATTCGCGGCTATTTCGAACGGACCGGTTTCCACGTCGGCTTCAAGCCGGCCGGCGGCATCCGCAAGGCGAAGGAATCGATCGACTGGCTCGCCATGATGAAGGAGGAGCTCGGCGATCGCTGGTTGCGCCCTGATCTCTTCCGCTTTGGCGCCAGTGGCCTGCTCACCGATATCGAGCGTCAGCTCGAACACCATGTCACCGGCCGCTACAGCGCCGCCCACAGGCATCCCCTTCCATGACGACTGTCCGCGACGCCTTCGAATCGATGGCCTGGGGCCCCGCTCCCGAGTCCACCAGCACCGCGACCGATTGGCTCACGCGCCATGACTCGCGTTTCGGGCACTTCATCAACGGGAGCTGGACCACGCCGAACGACACCTTCGCGGTGATCAATCCGGCAACGGGTGAGGAGTTGGCGCAGGTAACACAGGCGACGACAGCCGAGGTGTCGGAGGCGGTCGCTGCGGCGAAGCGCGCCCTCCCCGGCTGGCAGGCACTCGGTGGCCATGGGCGGGCACGCTGGCTCTACGCCATCGCACGAGGCATCCAGCGCAACAGCCGACTCTTCGCCGTGGTCGAATCGCTCGACAACGGCAAACCGATTCGCGAGTCGCGCGATATCGATATTCCGCTGGTGGCGCGGCACTTCTACCACCACGCCGGCTGGGCGCAGTTGCTCGATCGCGAGTTTCCGGGCATGGAGGCGGTCGGCGTGGTGGGGCAGGTGATCCCCTGGAACTTCCCGCTGCTGATGATGGCCTGGAAAATCGCCCCCGCGATTGCGGCCGGAAACACTGTCGTGCTCAAGCCGGCGGAATACACGCCGCTCACTGCGCTCTGCTTCGCCCAACTGCTCGAGGAACTCGGCCTGCCGGCCGGAGTGGTGAACATCATCACCGGTGATGGTCGTACCGGGGCTGCGCTCGTCAATCATCCCGATGTCAACAAGGTTGCCTTCACGGGGTCGACCGATGTGGGGCGCGCGATTCGCGGCGCCACAGCGGGCAGCGGCAAGAAGCTCACCCTCGAGCTCGGCGGCAAGTCGCCCTTCATCGTCTTCGATGATGCCGACATGGATTCGGTGGTCGAGGGCGTGGTCGATGCGATCTGGTTCAATCAGGGGCAGGTCTGCTGTGCCGGCTCGCGCATTCTGGTCTCGGAGAGCATGGCCGAGTCACTCACGGTCAAGCTGCGCGCCCGCATGGAAACGCTGCGCGTGGGCTCGCCGCTCGACAAGTCGGTCGACATCGGCGCGATCATCGCCCCGGTCCAACTCGAACGGATCGAGGCGCTGGTCAAGCAGGGAGTCGCGGAGGGCTCGACGCTCTGGCAGCCGAGCTGGGCCTGCCCGACCGAGGGACTCTTCTATCCGCCGACGCTGTTTACCAATGTTTCTCCTGCCGCAACCATCGCGCAGGTAGAAATTTTCGGCCCGGTGGTGGTGCTGCTGACCTTTCGCACGCCTGACGAGGCGGTCGAGATCGCCAACAACAGTCGCTACGGACTCGCGGCGAGCGTCTGGAGCGAGAACGTGAATCTCGCCCTCGATGTGGCACCGCGCCTCAAGGCCGGCACCGTCTGGATCAACTGCACCAACATGTTCGATGCCGCTGCCGGCTTTGGTGGCTATCGCGAGAGCGGCTATGGGCGGGAGGGTGGACGGGAGGGGATGTATGAGTACCTGAAGATGAAGAGAACGGAGAACGGAGAACGGAGAACGGAGAAAAGCGGGCCGAGCGTCGAGCCCCCTCATCCTGAGCGAAGCGAGGGACCTCAGGGCCTTCCCCCGATCGACCGCACGGCCAAGCTCTACATTGGCGGCAAGCAGACGCGCCCTGATTCCGGCTACTCGCTGCCGGTGCTCGATGCCTCGAGTGCGGTCGCGGGTGAAGTGGGTCGTGGCAATCGCAAGGACGTCCGCAACGCCGTGGAAGCAGCGCACGCGGCGGCGAAGTGGGCGCAGACCACCGCGCATCTCCGGGCGCAGGTGCTCTACTACCTCGGTGAGAATCTTGCTGCCCGCGCCGACGAGTTTGCGGCGCGACTCAAGGCCCTCACCGGCACCGATGGTGCGGCCGAAGTCGAGGCCTCGATTCGTCGCTGCTTCAGCTATGCGGCCTGGGCCGACAAGTACGATGGCGCGGTGCACCACACGCCGTACCGCAACGTCACGCTCGCCATGCCGGAGGCGATGGGTGTCATCGGCATCGCCTGTCCCGATGAGGCGCCCCTGCTCGGCTTCCTCTCTCTGGTGCTACCCGCGATCGCGATGGGGAACACGGTCGTGGCACTCCCCTCGATGCGCTTCCCGTTGCTGGCGACCGATCTCTACCAGGTGATTGAGACGTCGGATGTCCCGGCGGGTGTGATCAACATCATCACCGGGATGCGGAAGGAGACGCTGCCCTCACTCGCCGGTCACGATGACGTCGATGCCATCTGGACTTTCGCCACCCAGCCCGAGGCGGCGGAGGCCGAGAAGCTCTCGGCTGGCAACATGAAGCGCACCTGGAGCGAATGGCATCTGCGCGACTGGTCGGATGCGCATGAGGGCGAGGGTCCCGAGTTTCTGCGCCAGGCGACACAGGTAAAGAACATCTGGGTGCCGTACGGCGCGTAGCCACTGGCAGGAGAACCTCCCCGCATGACCGACCTGATTCCGCGCCGTCATCGCGCACTCACCATCGCGCTGGTCTATGCCGTGGTTGGAGCAGTCTGGATTCTCGTCTCCGATCACATTGTCGACCTGATGAGTCCGGATCTGGCCGTCATTTCCCAGCTCCAGACCTGGAAGGGCTGGGCCTTTGTCGCGACCAGTGCGTTGCTGATCTACCTGCTCGTCAGGCGGGCGCTCCGTGCTCAGGGGCGTGAGGAGGCACGGCGTCTCCAGGCGGAGGACCTCACCCGGATCGTCCTCGATACCATCCCGGGCATGATCCTCTGGAAGGACCGCCAGTCCCGCTACCTCGGCGGCAATGCCGTCGCTCTCCGCGAAGCCGGGCTGAGTCGGTCGGTGGAACTGCTCGGACTCACCGACGCCGACCTCCCGTGGAAGGCGAGTGCCGAGCTGCTTCGCCAGCACGACCAGGAAATCCTCAGCGGCCGCGTCGCTCGTCTCGACTATGAGATTGTGATTGAGACTGCGTCGGGCCGACAGCGCGACCAGTCGGTCACCAAGCTCCCGCTCCGGGATGGCACCGGTGCCATCAGCGGAGTGTTGGTGTATTCCGAAGATCTGACCGAGCGCCGTCAGACCGAGCGTCAACTGCGGCACGCGCAGAAGCTGCAGGTGATCGGCGAGTTGACGAGCGGCGTCACCCACGATTTCAAGAATGTCCTCTCCGTGATCATCGCCAATGCCGAATGGATCGCGAGCAGTGTCTCGGCGGATGAGACGAACATCCGCAACGCGACCGCGGACATCCTGGCGGTGTCGAAGAATGCCTCGGAAATGGTGCGAAAGCTGCTCGCCTTTTCCCGTCAGGAAACGCTCTCCGTCGTTCCGATCGATATCTCCAGCAAGGTGCGTGAGCTGACCCCGACCCTGGGACGGATGCTCTCGCCTGCCTACCGCCTGGACGTACACCTCGGCGTCGAGGTGCCCCTGGCTCTGGCCGACGGCGAGGCGCTCGAACAGATCCTGCTCAACGTCGTCGCGAATGCCCGCGATGCGATGCCCGAAGGGGGTGCCATTACGGTCGAGGTGGTCGGGCCGGTGTCGCGGGCGGCGCTGCTCGTGAGCGGCGGCGGGGCGCGCATCGTCCTGTCGGGCGAGACGGCGTTGCTCGATGCGATGTATGTCGGCGTGACCATCACCGACAACGGTTCCGGGATGCCGCATGAGGTGGCCGAGCGCATCTTCGAGCCCTACTTCACCACCCGCGCGGGGGGCGCCGGCACCGGCACCGGGCTCGGTCTGTCGATGGTCCATGGACTGGTGCACCAGCTGGCGGGCATCATGATCCTGCGCACAGCGGTCGACAGCGGTGCGACGTTCGGCTTCTACTTCCCGGTCGCCACGGTTGAGAGCGCGTCACCGACGGCACCGACACCAGTCGCGCCCACTTCCCCCAAGCCAACTTCGGAGGCAAGTCCGAAGGCGCCGGGCAAGACCATCCTGTTGGTGGATGACCAGCCGGAGCTTCTGCGAGTAGGCGTTCGCGTGTTGCGTCGTCTGGGCTATGAGGTGCTCGAGGCCCCCGGTGGCGCCGAGGCGCTGGAGATCTTCGCGCGCGAGCAGGCGCGCATTGACCTGATCCTGACCGATCTGATGATGCCGGAAATGAACGGGTTGGAACTGGTGGCGAAGATTCGCGGGCAGGGAAGCGAGGTGCTGATCGCCCTGAGTTCTGGCGATCCCAACATTGCGGACAAGGTGGGGGCGACCGACTACGGCACCCTCCCGATGATCCCCAAGCCCTGGACCATGAAGGATCTCGGCGAGGGCGTGCAGGCCTTGCTCGGCGATCTGCCGACATAGCGATCAGGCCGGCAGCGTTGGCTCGGCGCCCCCCTCCAGCACCACCTCGCGATCGAGCGCCTTCGCCAGCACATCGGCCTTCCGCTCGGCACCCCAGATTTCCAGCGTCACATCCGCGGCCTGCAATCGCGGCGACGCGTGGATGATGCATCGACCGGGGCTCAGCGTGACCATCAGTCGTTCGACTGCAGCGGTGTGTCCGCGATCGAAACCATCGGCCACGCGCAGGATGCCGCTCAGGCGCTGCACGATCGCCTGATCCCCCTTCGAGAGCAGGGCGAAATCCACATCCTTCCGGGACGGCCCCCGCTTGCGGTGATACCGGGAGATCAGGGCGACCATGAAGCGATCTGCAGCACTCAGGCCGAGTCGGTCGGCGTGCATGATCAGCTGGTAGCTGTGCAGGTGGTGCCTGCGGAAGGACACCAGCTGCCCCACGTCGTGTAACAGCGCAGCCGCCTCGAGCAGTGGCCGTTCTTCGAGGGTGCAGCCGAGGGCATTCGCGAGCTGGTCGTAGAGCGAGAGGGCGAGGATGCGCACCTGTTCCACATGGCGCCGCTCGCCATGACAGCGGTCTACGAACTCGCGATAGAGCCGCAGCTGATCGACCACCTTGGCCGGATGCTCGGCTCCCACCATCTCCAGCAGCAGCCCTTCCCGCAAACCATAGGCGCTCACCGTGATCTGCCGGGCCGCGAGCATCGACATCAGCTCGGCCACCACGGCGAGGCCAGCGAGAATGATGTCGGCCCGCTGCGGATTGAGCCCCGGGACCAGGGCCCGCTGTTCCGCGGTCATGGTGCAGAGCCATTCGAGCAACGACTCCACCTCGCCGGTACCGACGGTGGTGCCGTGGATCGCCTCGCCCAGGATGCCGCGGCGTGCGGCGGCCATGCGAGCCAGGTTGGTGAACGAGCCGCCGGAGCCGATCAGCGTGCCATTGGTCCAGTCACGCCATGGCAGCGCCTTGCGCAGCTGGGGACGAATGCGCCGCCGGAGAGACGCCACCTCGGTGCGCTGGTCGCGATGCCCGGGGAGGTACTCCTCAGTGACGCGCACGGCACCGAGAGGTAGCGAGGTGGTGATCTCCACCAGACCATCCACCGCGCCGATCAGCTCGAGCGAGCCGCCGCCGATGTCGGCCACGATGGTCCTGTCGTTCTCCAGTCGGAAGTGATGCGCCACCGAGCGCCACGAGAGCCGTGCCTCGCGTTGCGCGTCGATGATTTCGAGCGGGATGCCGAGCTCGTGGCGGACGCGCCGCGCGAAGGACTGGCCGTTGCGGGCTTCGCGCATGGCGGAGGTGGCCACGGCCACCAGGCGGGTGACGCCACGACGGTCGGCGATTTCCTTCATCCGTTTCAGTGCGGCGAAGGCGCGCGCGCGGGCGGAAGTGCTCAGCAGTCCCGTCGCGGCCACGCCGAAGGCGAGTCGTGGCTGGTCCTTGATCTCATCGATGACGCGAAAGCCGGTGTCGGGATCATATTCGGCGATCACCAGCCGAATGGAATTTGAGCCGACGTCGATGGCGCCGATGCGCTCGCGGGGGGCGATGGGTTCGGTCAACTGGTGGGATCGCCGCGGTCTTCGGAGTGGTGCTTGATCGACTTCCCCTCGACCAGGAACACCACATCCTCAGCGATGTTGGTCGCGAGGTCGGCTACCCGCTCGAGATTGCGTGAGACGAGGAAGAGCTCCATCCCGTTGCTGATCATGTGCGGGTCCTCCATCATGTGCGTGAGGAGAATCCGGAACACCGACCGGTGCAGGGCATCGACCTTGTCGTCGCGGCGACAGACGTCGCGCGCCGACATCGAGTCCCCCCGAATGAAGGCCTCGAGTGCATCGGAGAGCATCAGGCGCGCGAGGCGGGCCATCTCGACGATCTCGGGTTCCGGTGTGATCGGACGGCTCTTCGACAGCCGGGCCGCCGACTGCGCGATGTTCACCGCGTGATCGCCGACGCGTTCCAGGTCGTTGGCGATCTTGCCGGCCGCCATCAGCATCCGCAGGTCGCGCGCCATTGGCTGCTGCAGCGCCAGGAGCGAGATGCACTGCTCCTCGATCTCGATCTCCAGGTCGTCGATGTGGTGATCACCCTCCAGCACCAACTGCGCCTTGTCGCCGTCCCGGCTGAGCAGCGCGTCGACGGCCAGCCCAAGCGCCGCCTCCGCCTCACCCGACATGGTGAGCAGGCGGATCTTTACATGGCCGAGCTCTTCATGGAAATGGCGATGGGACTCTTCGCTCATCCGAACCTCCCGGTAATGTACGCCTCGGTCCGCTCATGCGTCGGCCGGGTGAAAATCTGCTCGGTCTCGCCCATTTCGATCAGCACGCCCTGCTCGAGAAAACAGGTCAGGTCGGAGACCCGCGCGGCCTGCTGCATGTTGTGCGTCACCATCACGATGGTGTACTCCCGCTTCAGTTCGAACACCAATTCCTCGACCTTCTGTGTCGCGATGGGATCGAGCGCCGAACACGGCTCGTCCATGAGCAGGATGGTGGGCGCGTTGCCCAAGGCGCGGGCAATGCAGAGTCGTTGCTGCTGGCCGCCAGACAACGACGTCGCCGGCGCCTGTAGGCGATCCTTCACCTCATCCCAGAGCGCGGCTTGGCGCAGGCAGCGCTCCACCAGGTCGGGCAGCTCCCGCTTCGGCACCAGCGCATTGAGCAGTGGTCCGTACGCCACGTTGTCATAAATCGACTTGGGGAACGGATTCGGCCGCTGGAACACCATACCAACCTTCTGCCGGTGTGCGACCAGGTCGATCGCGCTGGAATAGACTCCGGTTCCCTCCACCGTCAACTCCCCGGTGATCCGCACATTGCCGACCAGGTCATTCATCCGGTTGATCGACCGCAGGAAGGTGGACTTGCCGCAGCCGCTCGGTCCGATGATCGCCGTCACCGCTCGGCGCGGGATGGCGAACGTCAGGTCGTGGAGCGTGTGCCGTTCCCCGTACCAGAGGTTGAACCCCCGCACGTCGATGGAGACCACCGCCGGTTCCGTCGACTTGGGGCGGGGGGCGCGCGGTTGCATCATGGCGCGGGGCGGTAACGTGCCGGGCTCCCGGGTTGGCGTCAGCATCGAGGTCATCCGAACCGTCCTGTAATGTAGGCCTCGGTCTGTGCATTCGCCGGGGCGGTGAAGATCTGCCGCGTCGGACCGTGTTCCACCATCTGGCCGAGGTAGAAGAACGACGTCGTGTCGCTCACCCGGGCGGCCTGCTGCATGTTGTGCGTCACGATCACGATGGTGAAGTCCTTCTTCAGCTCGAAGGCCAGCTCTTCGATGCGCTGCGTTCCCATCGGGTCGAGCGAAGCGGTCGGTTCGTCGAGCAAGATCACTTCCGGCTCCGGGGCCACCGTCCGGGCGATGCAGAGCCGCTGCTGCTGGCCGCCGGAGAGCGCCAGGGCGCTGCCACGAAGGCGATCCTTTACCTCGTCCCACAGTGCAGCGCGGCGCAGTGCCCGCTCCACGATGCCATCCAGCTCAGCCTTGGGACGGCGCCCATCCAGCACCAGGCCGGCCGCGACATTCTCATAAATCGACTTGGTCGGGAACGGGGTCGGCTTCTGGAACACCATTCCCACCTTTCGGCGCAGCTGAGTCACACTCACGCCGCGCTCGTAGATGTCGGCCCCGTCCAGCAGGACGTTGCCACTCACCCACGCCCCCTCGATCGCCTCGTGCATCCGGTTGAGCGTGCGCAGGAAGGTGGACTTGCCGCACCCCGACGGCCCGATCAGCGCGTGCACCATGTTCGGGGTGAAGGCGAGGGAGACCTCCTTCACCGCGGTGAACTTGCCGTACATCGCCGAGAGACCCTCGGTGCGCAGTCGCGGGGTCGCGGCCTCAACCACTGCTGGCTCCGAAGCGGCGACGGGTCACGAACCGGGCAAGGATGCCGAGCGCGAGCACCAGCATGATCAGCACCAGGGCGGCGGCCCAGGCGAACTGGTGCTCCTCGTCATAGGGGCCGGTGGCGTAGGTGTACACCACCAGCGGCAGCGCGCCCATCGGGGCATTCGGGTTGAACGAGAGGAACTGGTTTCCGAGCGCCGTGAAGAGCAGCGGAGCGGTCTCGCCGGCGACGCGCGCCACCGCCAGCAGGCTGCCGGTGGCGAGGCCAGGGAGCGCGGTCCGCACCATGATGCTCAGCGTCGTGCGCCAGCGGGAATAGCCCAGCGCCAGCGCCGCCTCGCGCAGCGAGCCCGGGATCAGCTTGATCAGCTCCTCGGTGGTGCGCATCACCATCGGGATCATCAGAATCGCCAGGGCGATGCTCCCCGCGAGCGCCGAGTAGTGCTTCTGCTTGGCAACAATGAAGGTCCAGGCGAAGACGCCGATGACGATCGACGGCGTGCCGTTCAGCACGTCGGACACGAAGCGCGACATGCTTGAGATCTTGCTCCCCGGATACTCGGCGCAGTGGATCCCCGCCCCCATCCCGATGGGAATCCCCATCAGCGAGGCGACGCCGACCATGATGAGCGTGCCCACGATCGCATGCAGCACGCCGCCACCCGTCTCGCCGACCGGTGCCGGCAATTTGGTGAAGAAGGCGAGCGAGAGGGACCCGGCCCCCTTGACGATCAGACTGCCGAGAATGAAGAAGAGCGGAACGACCGCGATGAGGACGGCGAGCATCATCAGCCCGACCATCAGGTTGCTGCGCACGCGGCGAATGGTGCGCCGGTTCACGCGGCCTTCCCTCCGCTCCGGGTCACCCGCCAGATCAGCAGGCGGGCGGCCGCGTTCACCAGGATGGTGATCACGAAAAGCACCAGGGCGACATAGGTCAGCGCGGCGTAATGCATCGGCGTCGCTGCCTCGGCGAATTCGTTCGCGATCGCCGCCGCCATGGTGTAGCCCGGGGCGAAGAGCGACGTCGAGACATCGTGCCGATTGCCGATCAGCATGGTCACGGCCATCGTCTCGCCCAGTGCTCGGCCGAGCCCCAGGATCACCGCGCCGATAATCCCCGAGCGGGCGTAGGGGATGATCACCGTGCGCACCGCCTCCCAACGAGTGGCGCCCAGCGCCAGCGAGGCCTCACGCTGGCTGGTGGGGACGGCGAGCAACACCTCGCGCGACACCGACATGATGAACGGCATGATCATGATGGTAAGGATGATGCTCGCCGACAGCACCGAGGGGCCGTAGATGACGCCCTTGAAGAACGGCAGGAATCCGAGCGTGTCGCGCAGGAACGGGAAGAAGACCTTCCGCAGCACCGGGATCAGGACGAAGACGCCCCAAAGGCCGTACACCACCGAAGGGATCGCGGCGAGCAGTTCGATGGTGGTGGCCACGGGCCGGCGCAGCCACTCGGGGGCGAATTCGGTCAGGTAGACCGCCACGCCCAGCGAGAGCGGCACCGCCAGGAGCAGCGCGATGGTGGCGGTGAGCAGCGTCCCGATGATCAGCGGGAAGGCGCCAAACTGCCCCGCCACCGGGTCCCAGGTGCTGGTGGTGATGAAATGGAAGCCGAAGGCGTGGATCGCCAGCATCGAGCCCTGCACCAGCTCGATCACCAGCGCGACCAGCAGGATGGGGACCGCCAGGGCACAGGCGACCAGAATTCCCCGGAAGATCAAATCCCCATAGGCGGTCCCGGAGAGGCTCATCCGGGCCCGGAAACCCGCTCCGGCAGGCTTCTGGCCGCCGCTGCGGTCCAGGGCGGCCCGCATCTTGGTGGCGGCGGTCGTGTCAGGCGTCGTCATCGGACCTTGAGGATAGGTCCTTTCGGAGGGGGGACCGTCACGGCCATGTAACGAATGTGTCACTGAAAAAGGAGAACGGAGACTAGAGAACGGAGATTGGAGGGCTCCCCCCGGTTCGCCGTTCTCCGTTCTCCGTTCTCCGTTCTCTGTTCTCTACTTCAACGTCTTGAGCTTCTTCTCCACCAGCGTCACCACTTCCTTCGGCAACGGAGCGTACAGTAGCTGACTCGCCATGCCCTGCGCCTCGGGGGTGATCATCCAGGTCAGGAAGTTTTTCATCGCCTTCGCCTTCACCGGGTCCTTCATGGTCGGACGGACCAGCATCCAGGTGAAGGAGGAAATCGGGTAGGACGCCGCCCCGGGGGCGTTGGTGATCGAGACCCGGAAGTCGGTGTTCGGGGGGAACTTGGCACTTGCCGCCGCCGCCGTGACACTCTCGAGCGAAGGCTGGACAAATTGGCCCGCGGCGTTCTTCACCACCGCGTAAGGAATCTTCTGCGCTGCAGCATAAATCAGTTCCACGTAGCCGATCGCGCCCTCGGTCTGCTTCACCTGTTGCATGACGCCGTCGTTTCCCTTGCCGCCCAGGCCGGTTGGCCAGTTGACCGCCGTCCCAGTCCCGACCTTGGTCTTCCATTCGGGCGAGACCTTGGAGAGATAGTCGGTGAAGATGTAGCTGGTGCCTGAACCATCCGAACGGTGTGCCACGATGATGTCGCCGGAGGGCAGCTTCACACCTGGGTTGAGCGCGCCGAGCCGCTTGTCGTTCCACCGGGTGATTTGGCCCAGAAAGATCGCGGCGATGGTCGGGCCGTCAAGCTTCAGCTGCGTGGTGCCCAACTCTGGGAGGTTCCAGGTGAGCACCACCGCGCCCATCACCGTCGGGACATGGATGACGTTGCCCTGCACGCCATTCATCTGATCCTGCGACATCGGGCCGTCGGAGGCGCCGAAATCGACGGTCCCCGCGGTGTATTGCTTGATCCCGGCGCCGGAGCCGATCGACTGGTAGTTGATCTGCACCCCGGTCTTCTTGTTGTACTCGCTGAACCACTTCGAGTAGATGGGGTAGGGGAACGTCGCGCCCGCGCCCGTCAGCTGCTGGGCGGCCAGGCCCATCGGCACCGCCAGCATCGCGGCCAGCGCGGAACCGAGAACCGCCTTGGTGATCGTCATGCGAAGCATCTGGTCTCTCTCCTCAAGGAGTGTGTGCGGCAAAGATCACGTGCCTAGAACTTGAATTCGGTGTGGAAGTAGAGCGTCTGGCGCGACTTGTCGAAACTGTTCGTCGGGGACCCCCCAGCGAGTGAGTTGAGATCGGCATCGAGCAGCACGCGCAGGTTCGGCGACAGCGCATACGACACGCCCGCGATCACCCGGGTCTGCTTGTTGACGCCGAGCTTGGTCGCGGCCGAGGCACCAGGCGCGGCGACGGAATCAGCGTTGGGATCGAACTGGTCGACCCGACCGATCACGGCGAACTTCGAGGAATCCGACAGCCGCAATACGCCGTAGGCCGCGAGCACCTGCCCCTTCTGGGACTTGAGCGTCGGGGAGATGGAGTCCTGCGCCATGCCGAATTCTCCCGCGAGCGTGAGCCGCTTGCTCTTGTAGGAGACCATCCCGATGAAGCGGGTGCGGTTGCCGCCGCCGTTGCTCTTCCCCACCTGGCCATAGGCGTTCAGCCGGAGCCCGCCGGTCTTGCCAGCCAGGTCCGTGCGGGCCAGTCGCACCGACACGCGGCCCTCAAGGTCCTTGTGCTGGTCACCCGGAGCACCACTGTAGTTCTCGCCGTTGTAGATGCCCACCTGCATCGCCACGGCGTCGTAGTTCCACATGCCGTCGATGCCGGCGCCGAAGTCCGAGGAGGAGATGTACCCCGCCCGCTCCATCGGCATGGTGCCCTGCATCCGGTAGTCGTTGAGGTTCTCTTCCCAGTCGAGCCACGGGGTGTGAATCGCACCGATCTTGTAGGTCAGTGGGGAATTTTCCGGGGTCCACGACACGAAGGCGTACTTGAGGCGGAAGGTCAGCTGATTGCTGGCGGCCTTGCGGCCATCGACATCCAGGGTGATCTGGGTCTGGACGCCACCAGCGAACTTGCCGAGGGCGCGGACGTAGGAGCGGGCCACATCGAAATTGTTGCCATGTCCAGCGGGAGAGAGTGAGGAGTCCGTGCGCAGCTGGTAGCCGTAGTTCACATAGCCGACGCCCGCCACCGTGACCGTGGGCGCCTGCACCTGGGCCTGCACCGACGTGCCAACCACTCCGAGTCCGAACACCGTCAGGAACGCGACCTGACGCACCAAATGGGGTTGCATGTGACCTCCGCCTGCTTCGAGGGTGTCCATCACCGGAGACCAACAGCGACGCAGGGAATGCACTGTAGTCTGACCGGCGCCATGAATAGGCCTGATGCGGGTCACACGACGGAGTCTGCTGGGTCACAATGTCGTAACGGAGGGAAGGCCTGCAGGAGGGCCGCAATACTACGGAGGGGGTCATGACGAAATTGTGACGTCCTCCGTGACATCGGGGAACCAGCAGGAGACGGTGGTCGCCTCACGCGGCGTGCTCTCCGCCAGCACGTATCCGCCGTGCGATTCCACCATATGCTTGACGATCGACAGCCCCAGCCCGGTGCCGCCGGCATCACGCGAGCGCGACGGATCCACCCGATAGAATCGCTCAAAGATTCTCGGCAGGTGTTCGGCAGAAATACCAATGCCATTGTCCGTCACGGCGACGAGCACGCCACCGTCGAGGTGGCTGGCGCGCAGCCGGATCTCTCCCTTGTCCGGCACATACCGCATGGCGTTGTCGAAGAGGTTGGTGAGAATCTGTCGCAGCGCATCGACATCGGCGAACGGCCGTTCCGCCTCGGGTGGGATCTCCTGCACGAAGCGCACGCCGCGGGTCAACGCGCGTCCACTGAAACCCTCCCACGCCTCGCGCACCACTGCCGCGAGGTCGGCACGGACGAGGTCGGCGTTCCACCGGCCGCCCTCAATGCGTGAGAGGTCGAGCAGATCGTCCACCAGGCGGATCATCCGCTGTGCATTGGAGAGAATGGTCGCCACGAAGCGGCGTCGAGTTTCCTCGTCCACCTCGGGCCCGGCGAGCGTCTCCGCGTACCCCGAGATCGAAGTCAGCGGCGTCTTCAGCTCATGGGAAACATTGGCCACGAAGTCGCGCCGCACCTGTTCGAGTCGGCGGACCTCGGTGAGGTCGTGCATCACGAGCACCACCCCGCGCTCAATCAGCAGGCGCCCATTCAACAGCACAATCCGGTCATTGACCTCCACCTCGCGATCGTGGAGTGCCCTGCCGGCCATGACCTCGCCAACGGCCTCCCGCGCGGCCTTGCTGCGGAAGAGGAGTGGCAGGTCCACCAGTGGTGCCCATGGGCCGTAGCCGAGCAGCTCACGCGCGGTGCGATTGGCAAGCACGATCCGTCCGCGCGAGTCGGTGGCGATGACCCCCTCCACCATCGCATCGACGATCGCCATCGCCTCCGCCTTTTCATGACGGAGGCCTGCGAAGCGCTCGGCCAGCTCCCGATCAGAGGCGCGCATCGCCTGCACCACCTCGACCACTTCCGGCACGTCCGAGTTTGGCAACCGGGGAGGGAGCCGCGCGGCGATCGCCCGGGCGCTGTCGCGCAGGGCGTGCAGTGAACCGGTCAGGCTTTGCCCCGCGACCACTCCGAAGAGGATGGCCAGCGGGATCGCCAGATAGACCACATCGCTTCCCCAGCGCATATGGAGCAGCAGCGTGAGCAGAACGAGGAAGCAGGCACCGAGTACCAGACGGACCGTCAATCTCATTTCGCGGACAGACTCCGGTCCGGATTGGCAAATCGATAGCCGAAGCCACGCACGGTTTCGATCATGTCGCCAAGCGCTCCGAGTTTGCTGCGTAGCCGCAGGACGTGCATGTCGACCGTCCGCGTCTGGATGTCCGGCTGGGCATCCCAGACCGCTTCCAGGAGCAGGGGACGGGACTGGACCCGCCCGCGCCGCTCGATGAGGGTTACAAGGAGCTTGTACTCGATCGCCGTCAGGTTCAACTCCTTCCCGTCCAGGCTGACCCGCATGGCGGCCCGGTCGATGACCAGCCCCCCCACCACCAAGGTGGAGCCGGAAGTGACGGCGGGCGAGGCCATGCGGCGCATTACCGCTTGGGCCCGGAGCACCAGCTCGGCGGGTGAGAAGGGCTTGGTGAGGTAGTCATCGGCCCCCAGGGAGAGGCCACGAATCCGGTCGGGCTCGTCCCGGCGGGCGGTCAGGAGGATCACCCCCACGTCGCGGGTCTCCTCCAGCTTGCGGAGCTCGGCCAGCACGTCGTAGCCCGAGACGCCCGGGAGCATCAGGTCGAGGATGACCAGGTCTGGCCGCTCCTCCCGCGCCGCCTTGAGCGCCTCACTCCCATTCGAGGCGGTGGAGACGCGGTAGCCCGCCCGGGCGAGGTGGTAGGCCACCAGGGCGGTGATGTCCGGTTCGTCGTCGACCACAAGAATCCGCTGGGCGCTGGCTGCCATGAGGGTGGAACAAGCGTGGGCGGTCGAGATCTCGCAAGACGCCAACGGTTGCTGAGAGCCGGGTTGTGACCGAATATTTACCCGGGTGACCACTTCCCAACTTTCCGTCTTCGTCAACGGGCGTCATCTACTCGCGTCCGCTGGCACTTCCTTGCGTCTCCTCCTGGCCGATTTCGAGCCCGAGTTGTACGCCCTCCTCGAGGCGGGCACGGCCAAGGCAGTCGATGCCCGAGGCCTCCCAGCAGACCCGGACGCGCCCCTTGTGGCCGGGTCGATCTTCCGGGTGGCCCGATCCGCCCGGCACGCCGCGGAGGATCTCGATGCGTGATCGGCTCCGCCGGCTCCCCAAGGCCGAACTGCACGTGCATCTCGATGGCTCGCTCCGCCCAGAGACTATGCTCGAGCTCGCCCGGGACAGCGGCGTCACCCTCCCCACCGGCGACGTCGATGCCCTGCGGCAGTACATGCTGGTCGACGATGCCGGCAATCTCGAGGACTACCTCCGCCGCTTCGACATCACCATCTCGCTGCTGCAGCGCCCCGAGGCGATCGAACGGGTCGCCTACGAGATGGTCGCCGATGCCGCTGCCGATGGCCTCCGCTACCTCGAAGTGCGCTACGCCCCCTCGCTCAGCACGCACGACGGGCTGCATCTCGATGATGTGATCCGGGCCGAGTGGGCCGGCTTCCAGCGCGGCGAGAAGGAGTTCGGGGTCGTCACCCGGATCATCAACTGCACCCTTCGTCATTGGACGCCGGAGAAGTCGGTCGAGGTCGCCGAGCATTCGGTGCGCATGCGCAATCATGGCGTGGTCGGGTTCGACATTGCCGGCGGCGAGGCAGGCCGTCCACCCGAGCAGCATCGCGAGGCCTTCGACCTCGCCGCCCGCGGCGGGCTCGGCATCACGGTCCATGCTGGCGAAGCGGCCGGCTGGCAGTCGATCTTCGAGGCAATTCACAGCTGTCGCGCCGTACGGATTGGTCACGGGACCCGGCTCTTCGAAAACCCTGCGCTGCTCGAATTTGTCCGCGATCGCCGCATCTGCCTCGAGATCAACATCACCAGCAATCTGCAGACCCGGGTGGTGCGCTCAGCCGCAGAGCACCCGGTCCGGCAGTACTTCGATGCCGGGGTGCCGGTTGCGTTTTGCACCGATTCCTGGCTGATGAGTGGCGTTTCGCTCACCGACGAGTACGTTCTGGCGCATGATGCGCTCGGCTTTACGCCTGCGGAGCTGCAGACGATCTCCACGACCGCCTTCGAACATGCCTTTCTTCCCTGGCCGGAACGCCTCGCCCTGATGGCGCGTGTCGCCGCCGACCCTGCGTGCCTCACCTGACCCGCGGCCTCGCTGCGGCGGAGTTGCTCCCGTGAACCTCTCGCCTCGCCGTCAGTTCGTGATCGCCTTCCTGGGGACGCTGGTTGCGGTGGGGGGCGCCTGGCTCCTGCCGGGAGCCGCCGGGCGCGGCATCTCCCAGCTCATGGCGCAGGCCGCCCCGGTGGTGCAGCAGACGGCGCCCGTCGCCGTCGAGACCTCGCTGCTCGGTCGCTTCACCGGGCTGATCGGCATCGCGCTCATCATCTTGCTGGCGTGGGCGATGTCGAACCATCGCAGTGCCATCAAGTGGAAGATTGTCGCCTGGGGACTCGGCCTGCAGCTGACTTTCGCGATCTTCGTGCTCCAGGTGCCGTTCGGTCGCGAACTCTTCTCCTCGCTCGGCGCCGGCGTGACCTCGATCCTGCACTATTCGTACGAAGGATCGACCTTCGTCTTCGGCGAGCTCGGCAAACCCGACTCCTCGCTCGGTGTCATCTTCGCCTTTCAGATTCTCCCGGCGATCATCTTCATTTCCGCACTCTTCGCGATGCTCTACTACCTCGGCGTCATGCAGGTGGTGGTCCGTGGCTTCGCGACGGTGATGAGCAAGCTGCTCGGAGCCAGCGGTGCCGAGAGTCTGAACGTCGGCGCGTCGATCTTCATGGGTCAAACCGAGGCGCCACTCACCATCCGGCCGTTCCTGCCGCGATTGACGCAATCGGAATTGATGACGGTGATGACGGCCGGCATGGCGCATGTGTCAGGGTCGATCATGGCGGCCTACATCGCCTTCGGGGTCGAGGCGCGGCACCTGCTCACCGCCGTGATCATGACGGCGCCGGGCACCATCATGATGGCGAAGATGTTCCAGCCCGAGGTTGAGGTGCCCGAGACCTACGGCAACGTCAAGCTCGACATTCCCCAGCAGGACGTGAATCTCGTCGATGCCGCCGCCCGGGGCACCGGTGAAGGACTGCACCTGATGCTCAATGTCATCGCGATGCTGATCTCCTTCATCGCCCTGATCGCCCTCGTCAACGGCGGAATGGGATGGCTGCACGGGCACGCCAACTTCTTCCCTGAGAACATGCAGACCGTGCTCTCCTGGATCGGCCGGCCGGTGGCCTGGGCACTCGGCGTGTCGTGGAAGGACAGCGGTGTCATCGGCGGCCTGCTTGGCACCCGCGCGGTGCTCAATGAATTCATCGCCTTCGCACAACTTGGCCAACTGAAGGCGACGCTCGATCCGCGCTCCTTCACCATCGCGTCGTTCGCCCTCGCCGGCTTCGCCAACTTCTCCTCCGTCGGCATTCAGATCGGTGGCATCGGCGCACTCGCGCCCAACCGCAAGGCCGATCTCGCCCGACTCGGCTTCCGCGCCATGCTCGCCGGTACGCTCGCGAACTTCCTCTCGGCGGCGATCGCCGGGATCCTGCTGTGAGCCACGCCGGCCCGACCGTCGAGGCGATCACCCGCGCCACCGAAGCCGTCCAGGCGGCACTCGGTGGTCGCAAGCCCACCGTCTGCGTTGTGCTTGGCAGCGGGCTCGGCGCACTGGCCGATCACGTCGAAAACGCCGTGCGCATTTCCTACGCGGGCATCCCCGGCTTTCATGTGCCCACGGTCGTCGGCCATAAGGGAGAACTCGTTGCCGGCACGCTCGGCGGCGCACAGGTGATCATGCAGAGCGGTCGCTTCCACATGTACGAGGGGTTCGCGGCGCACGAGTCGGCGCTGCCGGTGCGCGTCTTCGCTGCACTCGGCGCCACCACGCTCATCGTCACCAATGCCGCGGGAGGCATTCGTCGCGCCTTCGGCCCGGGCACCCTCATGTGTATCAGCGATCATATCAATCTCACCGGCCGCAATCCGCTCGAGGGTGCGGCGCTGCCCGGCGAGACCCGCTTCCCCGACATGACCGTCGCCTATGACGCCGAACTTCGCGCGTTGGCCAAGCGCGTCGCGCTCGCGCAGGGCACCCGGCTCGACGAAGGTGTCTACGCGGCGCTGCTCGGCCCCACCTATGAGACGCCTTCCGAAATCCGGATGCTCGAACGACTCGGCGTCGATGCCGTCGGCATGAGCACCGTGCCCGAGGTGATCGTCGCCCGCGCTCGCGGCATGCGCGTGCTCGGTATTTCCACCATCACCAACCCGGCCGCCGGCATCGCGCACGGCACGCTCAATCACGCCGAGGTGATGGAGGTCGCCAATCAGATCAGCGAGAAGTTGACGAGACTGGTGGCGGGGGTGGTGGCGGGATTGTAGCGAGAAGCGAGAGAAGGGAAATCCTCCCGATTGTCATCCCCCGCGCAGCGGGGGATCTCCAGAACCAGTAGCCGAATTGAGCCTGGAGACCCCGGGACAAGCCCGGGGTGACTACGGTGCGCTTCGCGTCTCTCGTTAAATCGGATTCTCCTCACCGTCCTCAATCGCATGCTGCAACGGCCCATATCCGCTGCCGAGCCCCGGCGCATTCCGAATCGCATCCTGCACATACCCCACCGCGAGTTCCACTGCTTCACTGATGGGAACGTCACGAGCAAGCCATGCGGTGATCGCGGCGGAGAGGGTGCAGCCGGTGCCGTGCGTCGCGCGAGTGAGCAGGCGCGACTGGCTGTGGCGTTCGACACCGGTCGGGGTGACGAGAATGTCCACGACGATATCGCTCTCGAGATGACCGCCTTTGATGAGGGCGTTCTGAGCACCCATCTTGAGCAGCGCCTCGCCGGCGGCGACCATCGTGGCGGGGTCGTGGACGCGGATGCCCGTGAGGATCTCGGCTTCGTAGAGGTTGGGCGTGACACAGTGCGCGAGCGGGACCAACTTCTCCCGCACCGCCTCGACGGCATCTTCGCTCAGCAGGCTCGAACCGCTGGAGGAGACCATCACCGGGTCGAGCACGAACTGTGTCCAGCCCCTCGCCTTGATCGCCGCGGCCACCAGCAGCACCAGCTCCCGGGTGGCGAGCATCCCCGTCTTGACGGCCAGCGGGGGGAGGTCGTCGGCCACGGCGTCGAGCTGGGCCTGGACCACGTCGAGGGGGATGGGGTGAACCGCGCGGACGCCGAGGGTATTTTGCGCGGTGACCGCGACCACCACGGACGTCCCGAAGACCCGATGGGCCTCGAAGGTCTTGAGGTCAGCCTGGATGCCGGCCCCACCGCCGGAATCTGATCCGGCGATGGTCAACACGATGGGACGCTTCCCTTGTTCCACTCTACCTCCGAGCCCATGGCCCTGCTGACCACCATTCGCGATCTGCACCGCCGCAAGGGGCGTGACCGTCGTGGTCTCGCCCTGGCCGAGGGGGTGCGCCTTGTCGAAGAAATGCTCTCCGCCGACGCGGCATGCAAGGGCGCGGTCGTTGCACCGAGTCTCCTCGCCACGCCGAGGGGTCTGGCGCTGCGGGCAGCCCTCGAATCCCGGGGCGTCCCCGTGACCGATGTGGACGACGACACTCTCATCGAACTGGCCGCCACCGAGCACCCGCAGGGCATCGTGGCCGTCTACGCGCCGCGCGAGTGGGGGATTGAGGAGTTGGTAGTTGCCCATGGCCGGCCGCTCGTGGTGCTTGATGGTGTGCAGGACCCCGGCAACGTCGGCACCATCGCGCGAACGGCGCTTGCCTTCGGAGCGGCTGGCATCATCGCCCTGCCGGGCACGGTCGATCTGGCCAATCCCAAGGTGGTGCGCGCGGGGATGGGGGCGCTCTTCAGGCTGCCGTCATTGCACTGCGACCTACCGGCGTTGAGCGGCTGGCTTGCCACGCACGAAGTAGAACTGTGGGCCACGGCGATGGAGGGTGAGTCACTCGTCACCGGTTCGCCGCGTCCGATTGCGCTCGCGCTGGGCAACGAGGGGGCGGGACTTTCGCCAGAACTCTTCGCGCAGGCATCACGGCGGGTGTGCATTCCCATTGATCCGGCGGCGGAGTCACTCAATGTGGCGGCTGCGGCGGCGATACTCCTCTTCCAGGTCACCCGATGACTCATGTCGAAATCATCTACCCAGGTGGAGGGGTTCTGGCGTTTACGGTCTTTGCCGGGGTGTTCGGCCTGCTCATCGGCTCCTTCTTGAATGTCTGCATCGTGCGCTGGCCGGCCGAAGAATCGGTGGTACGGCCGCGGTCACGCTGCCCCAAGTGCGGCAACCTGATCGCGTGGTACGACAACATCCCCGTCTTCTCGTGGCTCATCCTCCGGGCGCGCTGTCGTCACTGCCAGCTGCCAATCCCCATGCTCTATCCGCTGGTGGAACTCGCCGTGGGCGTGTTGTGGGCGCTGGTAGCATGGCACTACGGCCTGAGTGTCGAGGCGCTGCGCGCGGCGCTCTTCGGCACCATCCTCCTCGGCATCGCGATGTCCGATGCGCGCGAGTACATCATCCCCGATGAGTTCTCGATCGGCGGCATGGTGCTCGGCATCGCGCTGGCGTTTGTTGGTGGGCAGCTCCCCTGGTTGCAGGCCGTGATCGGTGCGGCCGTGGGCTTCACGCTGCTCTGGGCGGTCGCGTGGCTGGGGAGCAAGCTGCTCGGTCAGGACGCCATGGGGGGCGGTGATATCAAGATGCTCGCCATGATCGGTGCCTTCCTGGGGTGGAGTGGGGTGCTGCTCACCCTCTTTCTCGGGGCGGCACTCGGCACCATCATCTTCCTCCCGCTGAAGCTGGCCGGCAGGGATAAACTGGTTCCCTTTGGTATCTTCCTCGCCATCGGGGCTGCGGCCTGCTGGGTGGTTGGCCCCGCGATCATCAACTGGTATTCCACCACCATGCTGGGCGGGTGAGCGTGATTCGAAGGGTGCTCGTCACCGTGCTGGTCTTCACCATCGCCTGCCGCGGTGAGTCGCAGCTCGCGCAGAGCATCAACCAGCGGCAGCTCAACGCCATGGTCGATTCGCTCATGCCCATCGTGGCGAAGCAGGCGGGGCTTCCCTTCAAGTCGCATCCCAAGAGTGCCATGCGCACGCGCGAGCAGATTGGTGCGTACCTCCTCGCCAAACTCAACCAGGAATTGCCGCCGGCCAAGCTCGAGGGCGTGGTCGACGCCTATCGGCTGCTCGGCATGCTCCCCGATTCGCTCGACGTCAAGAAGCTCTTCATCGACCTCTACACCGAGCAGATCGCCGGCTTCTACGATCCCGACTCCACCACGCTCTACGCGGTAGAGGGTGGGGACCGAACCGAGTTGCGATTGGTGTTCGCTCACGAACTGGTCCACGCGCTGCAGCACCAGTACGTCCCGCTCGATTCCATTTTGCACGACGACAGTGATGCCGACCGGCTCGCCGCATCGCAGGCGGTGTTCGAGGGCCAGGCGACGCTGGTGTCGTTGGTGAGTCTCTTGCCAGGGCAGAGCATCCTCACTGATGACGGCTTCTGGGAGACCTTCAAGGAGCAGCTGCGTGTGCAGTCTGCGAGTGCCGCCGTCTTCGCACGTGCACCGTTGGTGATCCGCGAGGATCTTACCTTCCCGTATGTGCAGGGTTCGGAATTCGTGCGCTGGTTTGAGAGGAAGCATCCGGGGCAGCAGCCGTTCGGGGCGCTGATGCCGCGCTCGAGTGAACAGATCCTCCACCCGGATCGCTACGAGGCGCATGATGAGCCGGTGGCGGTCCGCTTCGCGGGCGACACCGCCGGGTTGATCCACGAAGACACCTTCGGTGAGTTCGAGATCGACCTGCTTCGCTCAGCCCTCCGGAAGGACAGCGCCGTCAATACCGACCAGGCGATGGGGTGGGGCGGGGACCGGGTCCGGGTGTACCAGACCCCCGATGGCCCGGCGCTGGTCTGGGTCACCGTCTGGGACGAGCCCCGCTACGCCGACCGCTTTCGGACCCAGGTGGCCGACCCGATCGCCGCCCTCCGCCGCCCAGGCTATCACACCGAGATCGAGGCGCTCCAGTACAACGGCAAGGCCGGCATCCGGATCGTGATCGCCCCGGACGGCTGGGGGCAGTGGAAGGCGCTGCCGGAACTGAAATAGGAGAACGGAGATTGGAGAACGGAGATTGGAGTAGCCTGAACTTCTACCGGTCCATACTGTATTGATCCTAGACTATCACGAGCCGTTCTCCGTTCTCCGTTCTCCGTTCTCCGTTCTCCGTTCTCCGTTCTCCGTTCTCCGTTCTCCGTTCTCCGTTCTCCGTTCTCCGTTCTCCGTTCTCCGTTCTCCGTTCTCCGTTCTCCGTTCTCCG
>JBBRBZ010000020.1:0-29738 GCA_038205305.1 Gemmatimonadales bacterium | reverse complement strand
GCCCGGGCGCGTGGAAATGCGCGGGAAATCGCGCCAGCGCCACGCCTTCGACCAGTAGTAATCGTAGCGCAGGCCGCCGACGAGCACGACGTCACCGAGATCGAGACGATCCTCGGCGAAGAAGTCGTAACGCACCGGCTTGACCAGGATGGTGTTGGTGCCGGACGTGCCGCCTGTCATCGCGGCGATGTCGTACTTGGTTCCTTCGGCGCCCAACTTGAGGCGGTTGTACTGATCCAGCTGCGCATCGATGTTGATCTTGCCGACCGTCCGGTTCTCATGATCGTAGCTGAGGCCGATGTCGTTGCCGCCACCACCACCAGCATTGCTACAGGCGGGCTGGAGGCCATTGTAGCCGGCATTCACATCCGGCGCGCAGCCACCGTAGGAGCTGTTGCCGTTGTACTGCGACGTGTTGGTCTTGTCGATCAGGCCGATCCGGTGATTGGCCCGGTTGAACAGCACGTTGTAGATCAGCGTGGAGTCGAGCGGGAAATTGCTCGGATTGAACTCGAACTTCAGCGGCTTGAGCAGGAAGCCCATCCAGGGGCTCCGAGTCGAGGCCTCGGACGATGCCGTCAGCGGCGAGCCGTTGATGTCGTTGTTCCACTGATACGACAGGTACGCGTCGAGCGATACGCTGCGGTTGGCGCTCCGGGTCAGCGTCTGGGTCCAGTTCAGCGTCGCCACGTTGGAGAAGCTCTGTGAGCCGAAGGTGCGTCCATCGCTGAGGCCGTTGCGGTTCTGCGTGCCACTGGTGTTGTAGCTCAACGCCATGCGGGAGCCGCGACCGAAAGTGTAGTTCAGCTTGCCCGACAGGTAGTAGGTGCCGCCGGGGTTGGTCGCGGTGCGGTTGGCTGCGCAGCTGTAGCCGTAGTTGTTGCGCATGTCGGCCAGGGTCGCGTTCTGCACGAAGGAGAAATTCTTGCAGTCGCCCTTGGTGACGGCATAGTCATAGACGTTGACGTCGATCGAGTCGGAGCGGATGTTCCCGCCGGCCGTGCGGCCGAGGCGGTAGGTGGTGTCAATCTTGACCGCGGTGAATGATGGCCGGTTCCAGCCGCCATACCCGCTGTTGCTTGACTGCGCGCCTTCAATACGGGCCGAGGTGAAGAAGGTGAAGTTCTTCGCGATCGGGCCGCCGAAGGAGCCCTGGAACATGTTGAAGTTCGAGCCGTAGCGGCCCGGGAGGTTGGTGGTCTCATAGTTGACCGAGCCCGAGTACTTCGAGCCACCGGTCTTGGTGGTGATGTTGATGATGCCGCCCTGCGCGTTGCCGAATTCCGACGACGAGGCGCCCGTGGTGATCGAGGCGTCTTCAAAGGCGTTGGTGGCGATGCCGAGGTTCGGCGGGGAGAAGAGTGACCGGGAGCCGGCCGAGACCGGCACGCCGTCGAGGTAGGTCGCCTGCTCATCGGTCCGACCGCCGCGCACCGACAACGACGGCGAGCAGCTGCTGGCCGACGAGTTGCAGACGCTGGCCGTGACGCCCGGCTGGAACGCGAAGGCCGCGTTCAACCGATCCACCGGCAACTTGTCGACGAAGTCACCGTTGATACTCTGTTTCGACGTGACCTGGTCTCGCGGCACCAGCGCGTTCTGCGCTGCGCCCTTGACCACGATCTCGGTGACGTTCTGCGCCCGCTGCTCGAGGGTGAAATCCTGAGTGATGGTCTGGCCGGTGGTGACGCGCAGACCGCTCAGTTCCCGCGCATTGTAGCCGGGGTACGCGGCGCGAATCACCACGAGGCCAGGCGGGATGTTGTTGATGAAGTAGTAGCCGCTGGCGTTCGTGGTACCGCTGAACGCGCTTCCAACGATGAAGACCGTGGCATTCGCGATCGGCTTCTCCTGCGCATCCTTGACATGCCCTTCGACCTTGCCGGTCGCTTGGGCAGAGAGCACAGTCGCGCCGGTCACCAGTGCCATACCCGCCATGACGATGCGGCGAGCGATGGCTTTCCAACAATCGTGATTCATAGAACCGTCCTCCGACGAAGTGAAACGGATCCTTCCGGTTCGAATGCCGACTACCCTCGAAAGCGGGCCAGGGCGTCGGGTCGTGCAGTGTCCCGGGAGCGGGACGACGAAACGGGTGCAACCGTACCATCGGGTTGCGCATCTGAAGCAGGTGTCGCGGTCCAACGGATCGTGGGGTGGGCACCATACGAAGCGCCTGATTCAGGGCTGCGCAGACGCCGAAAACCTGCCGTTCCGGGTCGATGCTCGATGTGGTCGTGACGTGTAGGAAAAGCCCGCTGAGGGTGCCGGGTTGCCTGAATATGTCCCGCCTTCAAGCGAGTGTCAAGCGAGCGTAACGAAATGGCTCCGATGCACTTCCCCCTCCCGAATCCTACGGGGTGACCAGTCGAAGCTGCGGCTCGTGCGGGGTCACCACCACCCCCGACGCCCCCCAGTACAGGTTCACCTCGCTGCGCACCCCGAACTCCCCCGGCAGGTAGATCCCCGGCTCCACCGAACAGCCGGTCCCCGGCAACATCGCCCGGTCGTCATGGGTCTCGTAATCGTCGAGGTGGGGCCCTGATCCGTGCAGATCATGATCGATGCTGTGCCCGGTCCGGTGCACGAAAAAGTCGCCGAAGCCGGCCCGCTCGATCACCTCACGGGCCGCCCGATCCCCCAGATAGCCCTGCACCGGCTGGCCTGAGCGGGCCAGCCCCTGCATGGTCTGGATGGCGGCATCGCGGGCGTCGCGCACCACACTCCACACCTGCTCCACCCGGTCCGGGACCGTCGTGCCGGAGAAACCCATCCAGGTCTGATCCGCGAACACCCCACCCTCCCGCATGCCGCCCCAGAGATCGAGCAGCACCACCTGGTCTGGCTCCAAGGTGCGGTCGCTCCCAGCCACCGGCTCGTAGTGCGGATTGGCCGCGTTGGGCCCGAATCCCACGATCGGATGGGTGGTGAGGAACAGCCCCGCCCCCTCCATCGCCGCAACCACCTCGGCCTGCAGGCCGGCCTCTGTGAGCCCCTGCCCCCCCTGACGCACCGCCCGCGCCAACGCCGCCAGGGCGATGTCGCGCAGGATTTCCGCCGACTGGAAGTGCTCGGCCCGGTCCGTTTCCGACCACATCGCCGCGAAGCGTGTCACCAGCTCGGCGCTCGAGACCACCTTCACCCCGATCCACTGCAGCAGGTCGATTACGCCCCAGGGAATCCGGTCGAGATAGGGGACCGCATCGCGCGCCGAGATCTCCATCGCCGCCGTCTTCCCGGCCACCGTGGCCCGCAGTGCCGCGTGCAGCTCGGCATGCCGGGCGTAGGGGATGATCGTCCCCTGGAAGCCCTGAAACGGCTGCATCTCGATCTTGTGGACGATCGCCGTCATCGGCCCCTGCTTCGGCACCCAGACGAAGGCGCGGCGCGTGGCCATGCCGCCGGGAAGCAGGTGGGCGGCCACGGGATTGCAGCCGTGGAAGTCGAACAGCAGCCAGCCGTCGGCCCCGAGGCGGTCGAGTCCTTCGGCAAGCTGGTCGCGGTCGATGGCGTCAAGCGCGGTCATTCGTAACCTCCGGCAGGCGCGGCCCGCCAACGGCAGTAGCGTGCACCGAGCGCGCGACACTCCTCATGCAGCATCGCCCCTTCAAAGGAGGCGACCAGCCGCAGCAGCTCGGCGAATGCGCTGGTGTAAAATTGACAGCCGACCCCGTCGTCCCGCGCCTCCAGCGCGAGGGAGGTCGACATCTCACAGCGGGCAAAGCCCTCAACCGGGCGCAGATCGGCCAGCAACCACCGACTCGCCAGTCCCCGGGCGGCCGCCAGGCCGATCCGGGCCCGAAGCCCGGCGGGGGCGATGGCGAGCAGGGCGCGGGTGGCGGTCCCCAGGCGGCGAGCGGCGTACCGTCCGGCACGACGACCGGCGTCGGCATACACCAGCGCCGCGTCAGGCCGCCGCCCCACCAACCGGAAGACCGCCACCGCCTCCTCGCCCGCTACCGGCTCACCATGCTTTGCCCGCAGGCGGTAGCGGACGATCTGCGCCGCCACGGTCTGGGACAGGCCGAGGCGCTTGGCAGCCAACTCATCCTCGAGTGCGCCAAGTCCATCATCTGGTGGGGTATCGATGTTCTGCACCGCCTCAAGCAGCGCGAGGGGGAGCAGGGCCGGTATGGCGTCTGGCATGCGGCGCGGAACGTAACGAAAGCGGGGGGTGTTGAGAAGAGAGGCAGGAGAACGGAGAACAGAGAACGGAGAACGGAGAATCGTGAATGGTGAATCGTGACGGGTGGCTGGTGAGGAATGGGGCAACACTGACGGCTGCTGGCGTCGGCACCATGACTGGGCGACCTTCCGGGATGACTCACTCCGTGGCCCCGGCCTCCTTTGAGGCCGAAGCGCTTCCCCACCTCGACACCCTGTATCGCGTCGCGCTCCGGTTGACCGGCGAACCCGCGGCAGCAGAAGACCTGGTCCAGGAGACGATGCTCCGTGCCCTCAGGGCGTGGCGCACCTTCCAGCCTGGCACCAACGCCAGGGCGTGGCTGGTGACGATACTCCGCAATCAATTCATCAATGGCTGGCGATCGCGGAAGCGCGCTCCGACGGCGGTCGACGTCGAGGCCATTCCCGAATTGCCCGATGTGAGCGATCCCGATCCCGAGGGCCGCTTCTTCCGCGAACTGGTCGATGAGGAGGTGCTCGCGGCCGTTGACGCCCTCCCCGAGGACTTCCGGGAGGTGTTGGTGCTCAGCGACATGGAAGGGCTGCCCTACGCTGAGATCGCCGAGGCACTGGCAGTGCCGGTGGGGACGGTGAAGTCGCGCCTCTTCCGTGCTCGGCGCATCCTGCAGGGACGGTTGCGGCGCTATGCCGAGGAAACAGGACTGATCAAGGGCGGGGGAACCCCCTCATGACGAACACGCCATGTGACTGCGCCGCGATGGTGAAGCAGCTCGACGCCTTCCACCGCGGCGAGCTGTCCACCGACCAGACCGAGATGCTCCGTCGCCACCTCGAGGAGTGTCGCCATTGCACCTGCATCGAGCGGCACGAGAAGGCCTTCCTCGAACGGCTGCGCGCGATGGGGCGGAGCGGCTGCTGCCCGGAAGCCCTCAAGGCCAAGGTCCGTGCGCAGTGCGCCGAGGAGGCCCGTGACGCGTGACCATGCGCACTGCGATGTCGTGATCGTCGGTGGCGGGCCGGCGGGAAGCGCCACCGCCATCGGACTCGCCCGTGCCGGACACCGGGTGCGATTGCTCGATCGCGCCACCTTTCCGCGTGAGAAGGCGTGCTCGGAATACATGAGTCCCGAAGCCGTACGCCACCTCGACGCGCTTGGTGTGCTCCCCACCCTCGAGGCGATGCAATGCAGCGCGCTGGAAGGGACGCGGGTCGTTGCCGCCGACGGCAGTCGCCTGCTCGGGCGCTTCGCCAAGGCGGGCGGGGCGCCCTTTCGCGACACCGGACTCGC
The DNA here is from genome assembly GCA_038205305.1 of Gemmatimonadales bacterium. Taxonomy (GTDB): domain Bacteria; phylum Gemmatimonadota; class Gemmatimonadetes; order Gemmatimonadales; family GWC2-71-9; genus Palsa-1233. The sequence goes on along the minus strand of JBBRBZ010000020.1, from coordinate 24,304 downwards.
CATGCCACGTCGGCTGCTCGACCATGCGCTGCTGCAGGCGGCGGCTGAGGCGGGCGCAGAGGTGATCACCGGCACGCGAGTCGCCGAGTTGCGGCACCAAGGTGGCGCGGTGGCGGGGGTGGTGACGCGTTCCGCCGATGGTCGGCTGCACCAACATGCGGCGCGCCTGGTGATCGGCGCCGACGGGCTCGGCAGCGTCGTGGCGCGCCGCGCCGGCTTGCACCGCCAGGGCCGGTTGCGGCGGGTGGCCTTCGTGGCTCATGTGCAGGATGTGCGCGGGATGGGTACGACGGCCGAGCTGCATGTGGGGCGCGCGGGATATGTCGGACTCAACCCGCTCGGGGGAGGACTCACCAATGTCGCGCTGGTGGTGCCCGCTGGGGTGGCGCGCGAAGTAGGCGATGATGTCACGGACTTCTTCGTGCGACAACTCGCTCGCCTCCCCGGGGTCGCCGGCAGGGTGGATTGCTCGCGCATCGTGCGCGAGATCCTGGCGACCGGCCCGTTCGACGCCAGCTGTCGTCGCAGCGTGGCGGACGGGCTGCTGCTTGTTGGCGATGCCGCCGACTTCTTCGACCCGTTCACCGGCGAAGGAATCTGTGCCGCGCTCACTGGCGCTCAACTCGCGACGCAGACGGTGCACCACGCCCTCGCGCGCCCAGGCCCGATGGACGCCGCACGGCTCGCCCCGTATCGGACGGCGCGACGCCGGGCCTTCCTCGGCAAGTGGATCATCGAACGGATGATCGGTCACGCGATGCTCGCACCCCGACTCTTCGACCGCGCCGTGGCACGACTCGAGCGACGCGGCATGGCCGACACGCTGATCGGTGTCACCGGCGATTTCGTGTCGCCGTGGAAGGTGCTGAATCCGGTGTTTCTGACGAGGATGGTGCTATGAACCACACGAGGATCGAGGAGGGAGGAGCGAGAGATGGGAACGATTGACCCCTACCTCTTCCGCCAACTCTGTGGCCGCTTCGCCACCGGCGTCACCGTGGTCACGGCGCTTGATGCCGGCGGCATGCCCGTGGGCATGACGGTGAACTCGTTCGCGTCGGTGTCACTCGAACCGTCGCTCATCTCGATCGCGATTGTCCGCAGCGCCACGATGCATCCCGCGCTGCTCGGCGCCACGCGCTTCGTGGTGAACATCCTGGAGGCGCATCAGGAATCGCTGTCGCGCCGCTTCGCCAATGGCCTCCCCGACCGGTTCGAGGGCGTCGGCTTCCATCGGAATGTCGACAATGACATCCTGCTCGACGGGGCGCTGGCGCACATCGTCTGCGAGAAGTTCTCCGAGATGGCGGCAGGCGATCACACCATCTTCGTGGCACAGGTGATTGGTGGCACGGCCGGTGAGACCGGACGTCCCCTGCTCTACTATCGCGGTGGCTACGCCGACATTGAGCTGCCGTGAGCAGTTCCACGATCGCGCTTTCCTCACTTGGCGTCGAGGTGCTCGATGATCCCGGCGCCGATCCGGCGCTGGTGGTGCGCATGCTCCGCGACATCGCCCGATCCAATCGCTGGTTCGGCGGGCGCCACGCGGTGCATCATGCCCTCGAGCGCCTGCTCGATCCGGCCGACCGCGGTCGGCAACTCTCCCTCTTCGACATCGGCACCGGGGCCGGCGACCTGCCGATCGACGCCGCGCAATGGGCGTCCCGTCGGGGCATCACCCTGCGCCCCATCGGCCTGGAACGGATTCCGGTGGCGGCGCGCCTCGCCTGCGATGCCGGCGTCCCGACCGCGCTGGGGTGCGCCGGCGCACTGCCGCTGCGCAGCCAATCGGTGGATGTGGTGCTGGTGAGTCAGGTGGCGCATCATCTCGATGCCGCCAGTGCGCAACGACTCTTCGCCGAATGCAGCCGTGTGGCGCGGCGCGGCGTGATCGTCTCCGACCTGCAACCCTCGAGACTCGCCTCGTGGGGCTATCGCCTCGGAGGCACCCTGCTCGGCCTGCACCCCGCGACCATCTCGGACGGGATCATCTCGCTCGGGCGTGGCTTCACGCCCAACGCGCTGCAGCAGCTCGCTGCGGGCGCGACGTCGGCCCCGGTCACCGTCACGCGACTCCCGTTCTGGCGCATCGTGGCGTGGTGGCGCACCAATCAATGATGCGCACCGTTGATCAGCTGCTGATTCGGGCCACACCGGACGTGGTGTGGCCCCTCGCCTCACAGGTCGAACGCTGGCCGGCGATCCTGCCGCACTACCGGCATGTGACACGAATGGAAGGACCCGAGGGCGGTGATGGGCTGGTGGAGATGGCGGCCTGGCGCCCGTTCGGCCCGCTGCGCTGGCCCACCTGGTGGCGATCGACGATGTGGGTCGACGCCGACGCGCGGGAAGTTCGCTATCGCCATGTCGCGGGAATCACCACCGGCATGGATGTACTCTGGACTATCAAGTCCCATGGGGACGAATGGAGTGACGTGACGATCGTGCATACCTGGAATGGTCCGCCCTGGCCGGGCATCCGCCGCCTTGCGGCGGAAGGCGTCATCGGCCCCGTCTTCGTGCATGGCATTGCCTCACGCACGCTGGCCGGGATCGCCCGTGCGGCGGAGCGTGCCGCATGATGCGTCGAGTGGCCATCACCGGCATCGGGCTGGTCACGCCGATCGGCATCGGCGCCGACGCGGTCTGGGCCCGCCTGCACGAATCGCGATCGGCGGTCGACACCATCACCCGCTTCGATCCGTCCCCGTTCCGCTCGCGTATCGCCGCCGAGATTCCCGACTTCAACCCCGAAGAGCGACTCTCCGCACGCCAGGCCCGACGCACTGATCGCTGTTCGCAACTGGGCCTGGCTGCCGCACAGATGGCGCTCGACGACTCCGGCGTGAAGCTCTCCGAGCTCGGTCCCGATCGGGTCGGCGTGCTCATGGGCACGGCGCTTGGCGGCGTGGGTTTCGCCGAGCAGGAAAACGAGAAGTACGTGAGGGGCGGCGTGCGCGATGTCGATCCGCTGCTCGCGCTCACAGTCTTTGGCGGCGCACTCTCGTGCAACATCGCCATCGCGCACGGCGTCTCGGGCGTGAATGCCACCAACGCCATGAGCTGCGCCTCGGGCACGCTGGCGATCGGTGACGCTTTCCGCACGGTCGCGCGTGGCGAGGCTGACGTGATGCTCGCCGGGGGCAGCGAGGCGCCCCTCTATCCGCTCTGCTACGGCGCCTTCTCGCTCATTCGCGCCATGAGCACGCGCAACGACGATCCCGGCACGGCGTCCCGCCCGTTCGACCAAGGGCGCGACGGCTTCGTGATGGGTGAGGGGGCGGCGGTGCTGGTGATCGAGTCACTCGACCGGGCGCGGTCGCGCGGAGCGCCGATCTACGCGGAAATTGCGGGGTTTGGCCTCACCAACGACGCCTTCCACATGACCCAGCCACGCAGCGATGGGCGCGAGGCGATGCGCGCCATGCGGGACGCGCTTGCCGAAGCGCATTGTGCCCCGCACGAGGTGGAATGGATCTGCGCCCACGGCTCGTCCACCCCGCTCAACGACGACACCGAGGCCCGCGCCATCGGCGAGGTATTCGGGGAAGCCACCGGATCGATCCCCTTGAGCGGCACCAAGGGGTGGCATGCCCACGCCCTCGGGGCGAGCGGCGCCATCGAGACCGCCATCGCCGCTCTGGTGATGTCGCGGGGATGGATCCCGCCGACCCTGAATTGCGTCAATCCCGATCCGGCTCGCGGCATCCGTCATGTTCCGGAGGGCGGGCTCACCAGCCGGCCCGCGGCCGTGCTCAAGAACTCCTTCGGCTTCGGCGGCTGCAACGCCACGCTCGTCCTTCGCGACGGAACGATGTAGATTCGGTCCCCATCCGACCACGGTTCCCGGAACCCCACCCGACCTGCACGCACGGAGGCACCTTGACGCCAACACTCACCCGCCGCGCCATGGCCGAACTCCTTGGCACCTTCCTGCTGGTCTTCCTCAGCGCGGGGGCCATGGTGATGCAGCCCTTCCCCGACGCCAAGTTCGGACTGATGGGGATCGCGATCACCTACGGCCTCACGCTCTCCATCGTGGTCAGCATGACGATGGCGATTTCTGGCGGGGTGGTGAATCCCGCGATCACGGTGGGGCTCTGGTCCATCGGCAAGCTCGACGCACGTGACGCGGCGGTCTATGGCGGGTCGCAGATGGTCGGCGCGGCGATCGCTGCACTCGCACTCAAGCTGCTGCTGCCCTCCAATGTCGCGGCCCTGCGCAGCATCGCCTACGGCCTCCCCAGCATCTACACCACGCTCACCACCCCGCAGGCGATCATCATCGAGACGGTGCTCACCTTCGTGTTGATGTCCGCCTTCATGGCAACGGTCATCTCCACCAAGGCACCCAAGATCGCCGGCTTCGGTGTCGGCCTCGCGATGATCCCGCTGGTGCTCGTCGGCGGCCCGCTCACCGGTGCGGCGCTCAATCCGGCACGCGCATTCGGCCCAGCGCTCGCGAGCGGTGAGTGGACGGGTCAGGGCATCTGGTGGATTGGGCCGATTGTCGGCGCCGTGCTGGCCGCGCAGCTGTGGGGACGATTCCTGCTGAAGGAAGAGTAGCGGGAGAACGGAGAACGGAGATTGGGGGGCATCTGTCCAAGCCTCCGTTCTCCGTTCTCCGTTCTCCGTCTACCGCTTCCCGCTCCTCCGCCACAAGCTGACCGTGTACCCCAGGATGATGACCGTCGCGACGATGTAGGCCGCGATCATGTAGTTCCCATTGTCAGGCATCTGATCCCTCCAGGGCTGCGCGGCGCAGGCCGATGCCATAACGCGTCGTCACGAATCCGAAATACAGCAGCGTGAACACCACCAGCGACATCAGCAGCGGCCGCAACAGCACCCACGGGAGCGGCGACTTCTGCGGCGCCATCAGGACCGGTGTGGGGTGCTGCGAATTGAAGAGGAAGACCGTGAGGTGGATGAACGGCACCAGCAGCATGCCCATGATGCCGAGCACGGCGGAGAAGCGGGCCCGTTCGGCCGGATCGCGCACGGCGGAACGGAGTGCGAAATAGCCGGCGAAGATCAGGTACAGCAGCAGGGTGAAGGTCAGCCGCGGATCCCATGCCCAGTAGGCACCCCAAATGGTCCGACCCCAGATGGGGCCGGTGGTCAGGATCACCGTCCCGAACACCATGCCCACTTCGGCCGAGGCCTCCGCGAAGATGTCGAGTCGCGGATCCTTGAGCCAGAAGTAGAGGATCCCGGTCACCCCGACGAGCACGAACGCCGATTCCGCGGCCCACGCGGAAGGGGCATGCACATAGAGGATCTTGAAGGCGAGGCCCTGCATCGCTTCGGGCGGCGTGAACTTGAACGCCATGACGTAGATGCCCGCGAGGAGCAGGAGGGAGAAGAGCGTGAGGATGCGCCCTCGCGTGATGGTGCGCTCGGCGGCCTGCAGGTCTGGAATCATTCGTCCATCACCTTGGGAAAGAGCATGGTGGCGATCACCAAGAATGCGATGTCATACAGCGTCAGCAATTTAAGCCATTGCACCGCGTCCGCGACCGGCCGCCCCTCGAACAGCCGCACCGTCCCCTGCGAGGCGAAGAAGAGCGGCGGAATCATGAAGGGGAGCAGCATCACCGGCAGCAGCAGTTCGGCGAAGCGAGTCCGCACCGTCATCGCCGAGAAGACCGTCCCCACCGCCGTGAAGCCGATCGCGGCCAGCAGCGCGAGCAGCGCCACCAGCAGCAGGATGGGTCGGAGCTCGACGGCGAAGAAGAGGATCCAGAGCGGGAAGGCCACGCCCTCGATGATCAGCACGAAGCCCAGGTTCGCCAGCCACTTCCCCCAGAAGATCGCCGAGCGGGAGACCGGGGCGAGGAGGATCGCCTCGAGAGCACCGTTCTCCCGTTCGAGCAGGAAGGCCCGGTTGAGCGCCGTGAGTACAGCCAACGCCAGCGTCACCCAGAGCACGCTCGGCGCGAGCTCCCGGAGCGAGAGGGTCCCCGTGTCGCGGGAGAAGACGAAGATCAGGAAGACCAGCGCCGCAAAAACCGTCGAGGTGAGCAGGGCGGTCTTGGTCCGCCACTCGATCCGGAGATCCTTCGCTGCGATCGCGAGCGCCGCGCGCAATGTCTTCACGTGACCAGCATGCTCGCATAGGTGGCGCGGAATGCGGCGAGGTCGGCGGGACGCGGGGCATCGAGCGCGATCCGCCCACCGCGCAGAACCACCACCCGTGTCGCAATATCCCAGACCTCGGCTGGTTCATGCGTCACGCAGACCAGCACGCGCCCCCCTTCGCGCTCGACGACCAGGCGCTGGCGCAGGGCATCGGCGCCGGGGCTGTCGAGGCCGGTGAACGGCTCATCCAGCAGCAGCACTGGCGGCCCATGCAGGGTGGCCCTGGCGATCGCCAGGCGTTGCGACATTCCCCTCGAAAAGGTGCCGGCCCGCACGTCGCTGCGATGCGACAGTCCCACCGCGTCAAGCGCCTGCTGCACCCGCGCCTCGACCCCGTCGAGGCCATGCAGCGCCGCGGCGAAACGCAGGTTTTCACGCGCGGTGAGGTCGTCATAGACGAGGGTCTGGTGGGAGAGAAAGCCGATCGCCCCTCGGGCCTCCGGATCGGCGTGGAGGTCCATCCCGCCCACCCGAACGCGGCCCTTGGTCGGGGTGGCGAGGCCGGCGAGGATGCGCATGAGGGTGGATTTCCCGGCGCCATTGGGGCCGACCACGAGCACCAGTTCGCCCGCGCCGACCGAAAGATCAACGCCGCACAGCGCCACCAGGGCGCCAAACCGGCGTTCAAGGCCCTTCGCTACGATGACTGGGGATTCGGCGTCGGGCATCGGTCAATAATAGCAGTCCGGGATGAAATTCCCGGGTGACCGGAGCTCAGCGATCGGTGACGGCGAACTCGAAAAGGTCGTCCAACTTGGTCAGGACCAGCAGGAACTCCAGCTCGGCCCCAACATGGAGCAGCATGATCTGCTGCCGGCGGTCCGCGGCATGTCGCTGCAGCATCACCAGCGTACTCAACCCCGCGGAATCGACGTCCTTGGTCGCCGCGAAGTCGATGACCAACTGACCGTCCCCCTCGGGCATCGCGTCGAGGAGCTCGGTGGCAGTGTCCCGAAATGCTTCCCGGGTCGAAAGACCGAGAATCGCCGGGGCCTGCAGAAGCCTGCTTGCTGTCGTCCCTTTGGGCACGATCGAACCGCCTCCAGTATGCCACTCGTCGGACTGGTCTGGGCCTCCCGCCTTGGCGCGGACCGGCCGTCCCGACCTGTGACGGCCCGGAAAAGTGCAAGAGGTCTGCCAAGCGCGCCGTGCAGCGACTGTACAGGAATGGGACGGGGGAGGTGTGGCGTGGGTGAGACAGAACGGAGAACGGAGATTGGAGATTGGAGACCGGAGATTCCAAGCTCCGTTCTCCGTTCTCCGTTCTCCGTTCTCCTTCCTCCCCCTTCCCCATCCCGCCCTGTCTCTGCACCTTCCCAAGATGACTGACCAACTCGACACCCTGCTCTCCGAAGTGCGTCGTTTCCCTCCTTCGGCCGAGTTCGCCGCCCAGGCCAATGCCACGCCTGCGCTCTATGAATCCGCCAAGACGGACCGGCTCGCTTTCTGGGAGGAGCAGGCCAGATCGCTCGACTGGTTCACGCCCTGGCGTTCTGTGTTGGAGTGGAACCCTCCGCACGCCGAGTGGTTTCTCGGCGGTCAATTGAACGTCTCGACCAACTGCCTCGATCGGCACCTCAAGGGCCCGCGGCGGAATCAGGCGGCGCTGATCTGGGAGGGTGAGCCGGGCGATCGTCGGGTGCTCACCTACTGGGAATTGCATCGGGAGGTCTGTCAGGCAGCCAACGCGCTCAAGGCGCACGGTGTCCGGCGGGGAGACCGGGTGGCGATCTACCTGCCGATGGTCCCCGAGGCCGCCGTCGCGATGCTCGCCTGCGCCCGAATCGGCGCGGTGCATGTCGTGGTCTTCGGCGGTTTCTCGGCGGAATCACTCCGCGACCGGATCAACGATGCGGAGGCGGTCTGCGTCATCACTGCCGACGGCGGCTATCGCCGCGGGCAGGTAGTGCCACTCAAGCGCTTCGCGGACGAGGCACTGCGCGAATGCCCGACGGTGCGCAGTTGCCTCGTGGTGCATCGTGGCGGCGGCGGTATCGACCCAACGATGTGCCCGATGACCGAGGGGCGCGACCACTGGTGGCACCGTGCCCTCGAGGCGCAACCGGCGCAGTGTGAGGCGGAGCGAATGGAGGCCGAGGATCTGCTCTACATCCTCCATACCTCCGGCACGACCGGCAAGCCGAAGGGGATCGTCCATACCACCGGTGGCTACCTGGTGCAGGTCGCCGCGACCACGAAGTACGTCTTCGATCTCAAGGATACCGACGTCTTCTGGTGTACCGCCGACATCGGCTGGGTGACGGGGCATTCATATGTCGTGTACGGACCGCTGGCGATTGGTGCCACGGTGGTGATGTACGAGGGGGCGCCGGATTGGCCCGACCGTGGCCGCTTCTGGCAGATCTGTGAGCGCTACGGCGTCACCGTCTTCTATACTGCGCCGACGGCCATCCGCGCCTTCATGAAGTGGGGTGCGGAACATCCGGCCAAGTCCGACCTCTCGATGCTCCGACTGCTGGGGAGCGTCGGCGAACCGATCAACCCCGAGGCGTGGATCTGGTACAATGAACAGATTGGGCACGGGCGCTGCCCCATCGTGGACACCTGGTGGCAGACGGAGACCGGCGGAATCATGCTGACACCGCTCCCCGGCGTAGTGACCACCAAGCCGGGCTCGGCGACGATCCCCTTCCCCGGCATCGACATCGAACTGGTCGACGCCAAAGGCAAGCCGGTGACAGAGGGCGGCGGCTTTCTCACCATCACCTCGCCGTGGCCCGGCATGCTGCGCACCATCTACGGCGATGACGAGCGCTACAAGGAGACCTACTGGAGTCGCTTCCCCGGGCGCTACTTCGCCGGCGATGGCGCCAAGGTCGACGCCGACGGCTACTGGTGGATCCTCGGCCGCGTCGATGACGTGCTCAACGTGGCAGGACACCGGATCGGCACCATGGAAGTGGAGAGCGCCCTGGTGGATCACCCTGCCGTCGCCGAAGCAGCGGTGGTGGGGCGAGCACATGACCTGAAGGGTCAGGCCATTGCCGCCTTCGTCACGCTGCGGGAGGGATTCGTCGCGTCGCCGTCGATGCGCGACGAACTGCGGGAACATGTCGCCATCAAGATCGGCGCCATCGCCAAGCCCGATGACATCCTCTTCAGCGCCGACCTGCCCAAGACCCGCTCCGGCAAGATCATGCGCCGTCTGCTGCGTGACATCGCCGAGGGACGCGCGCTGGGCGACACCACGACGCTCGCCGACCCGAATGTTGTGGCGAAATTGAAGGAGCAGTACGAAGCGAGCGAAAGCTGACCGCGGGTGTAGCGGCGACGCATGCGTCGCCGCTACACCTGGATCTGCGCTCCGAGCTCCACCACTCTGTTCGGCGGCAGACCGAAGTACGCCGTCGCGCTCTGGGCATTGCGCATCATGACGCCGAACAGCTTCGCGCGCCAAGCCGGCATGGCGCCGGGGGGCTTCGGGGAGCCGTGTCGCCGCGGGGTGACGATGAGCGTCTCGCGGCCGAGGAAGAACGACACCTCGTGCATCTGGAGCGACGAACGCGGCGGCTCACCCGGCTCAGCGAGCCGCGACGCGATGACCGAGAGCACGGCCGGCACGTCGGGCGTCTCCATGAAGCCGTAGCGCGCCACCACTTGGTAGAAGCCTGCGCCGCGCGATTCGATGGTGACGCGCTCCGCCTCCGGCACCGTCGGAATCTCTTCGGCATCCACCGTCATCAGGATCACCTTCTCGTGCAGCACCTTGAGGTGTTTCAGGTGGTGCAGCAGCACCGGCGGCGCCACGTCGGGAATCGAGGTCATGAAGACGGCGACGCCAGGCACGCGCACCGGCGGCTTCCGCTGCATGTCCGGCACGAAGAGGTCGAGCGGCAGGGACGATTCCTTGAGGATCTCGGTGACTTGGTTCCTGCCGCGCTTCCAGGTGCTCATCAGCAGGAAGATGACGGCCGCGAGCGCGATCGGGAACCAGCCACCGTGCTGGATCTTCAGCATATTGGCACTGAGGAAGGCCACGTCCACGATGACAAAGAGCACCGTCAGGACCACGGTGCGCCACAACGGCCAGTGCCAGATATTGTGCGTCACGCTGGCGAAGAGAATCGAGGTGGTGAGCATCGTCCCGGTCACGGCGATACCATAGGTCGCAGCCAGCGCGGTAGACGACTTGAAGCCCGCCACGAGTGCGACACAGGCCACCCAGAGCGCCGCATTGATGCCGGGCATGTAAATCTGGCCAATGTGCGTCCGCGAGGTGTGGAGCAGCCGCATCCGGGGCGCAAAGCCGAGCTGCATCGCCGATTGGGTCAGCGAATAGGCGCCGGAAATGAGCGCCTGCGAGGCCACGATCGCCGCTGAGGTGCCGATCACCACCATGGGAATCAGGGCCCAGCTCGGTGCCAGCCGGAAGAACGGATTGGTGGCAGCAGTGGCGTCGTGCAGCAGCAGTGCACCCTGACCGAAATAGTTGAGCACCAAGCCCGGCAACACCACGCCATACCACGCCAGGCGAATCGGCTGCGGGCCAAAATGCCCCATGTCGGCATAGAGGGCCTCGCCCCCGGTAATCGCCAGCACGACCGCGGCCAGCACCTCGATACCGGCGAGGCCGTTGGTCTGGAAATACACCACCGCGTGCCAGGGATTGAGCGCACGCAACACGCTCGGCTCGAGCAGAATACCCCGAAGGCCAAGCAGCGCGATGCAGATGAACCAGAGCGTGGTCACCGGCCCGAAGAGCTTGCCGATGCCGGCAGTGCCCCGTCGTTGCACGGCGAAGAGCGCCGTGATGATGACCAGCGCGAGTGGCATGACGTAGGGGCGGAATGCCGTGGTTGCCACCTCGAGACCCTCAAGCCCACCGAGCACCGAGATCGCCGGCGTGATCACGCCGTCACCGTAGAGCAGCGCCGCGCCAAACAATCCCACCATCAGCAGTACACCCCGGCCCACCGTCTTGCCGCCAGGCCGGGCCAACGCGAGCAGGGCGAGGATGCCACCCTCGCCGCGATTGTCGGCCTTCATGACCATACTGATGTACTTGAACGAGACGACGAAGTTCAGCGACCAGAACACCAGCGACAATACGCCGAGGACATTCTCCTCGGTCACGGGCACCCCATGGGTGCCCGAGAAGCACTCCTTGATGGCATAGAGCGGCGAGGTGCCGATGTCGCCGTAGACGACTCCCAGCGCCGCAAACGCAAGGCCGGCGAGGACCTTGCGTGACACCGGTGCGGTGGTGTCGCTCACGGCTTCTTCGGTGCCGCCTGCGCCGCGGGTATCAGCGCGGTGAGGGAATCCACCAAGTGCGCCAACTGGTCTGAATTCGCACCAACGTAGAGCCGATCACCCACGAGGAACGATGGCGTGGTGTTGACGCCAAGCTTGATCCCTTCCTCGGAAGAGGCCTGGATGCGGCCGGCATACTTCGCGGATTTCATGCAGTCGGTCCACTTGGGGACGTCCATGCCCACGCTCTGCATGATCTCCTTGAAGACCGGCATCGGGTCACTCTTGAAGGCCCAGTCGTTCTGGCGGCTGAAGAGTTGATCCCTCGCCTCCCAGAACTTTCCCTGATCATCGGCGCAGGCCGCCGCGTGGGCCGCCTCGCGCGGATGCGAATGGACATTGTCGAGCGGGAAATCACGGTAGCGGAATTTTGCCTTGCCCGTCTTGATCAGCGAGGTGACCACGGCAGGCCACTGCACCGCCTCGAAGGCCGCGCAGCCAGGGCACTGGTAATCACCGTACTCGGTGATCTCCACCGGCGCATTGGCATCGCCAATCAGATAGCCGCGGAATCCCGCCGTATCCGCCGTCGTGACCGTGACATTGGCGGGGATCGACACCGGGCTGCCACCCAGCATCCGCGACCCGATAAACACGGCGCCGCCCAGCACCACCACGCCGAGTCCGATCTTGAAGTTCCGCTGCCCCTGCGCCATGCTGCCTCGAGTGCGTTCGTCGGCGAGCGCGTGGCCCTCGTGGGCCGGCCCGACGGACGCGGAAGTGTGGTGCCGCGCGCTCGCGCCGGGATACTGAAACCCCGGTCGCCGCGGCGCAATCTAACGAGTTGCCCCCCCGGAATTGCCCGGAGATGGGCAACTTCTATATATTGCGGGCTGAGCAGGCGCAGGATCGAGGGGCGCGTTCGCCCCGTGAACGCAGCAAGGAAGGTCAATTGACGAAGAAGAAGGCGGCACCACGCCCCGCAGCAATGCCCACGGCCTTCGATCAGGCCCGGGACGAGTTGTTCAGCCACATCCTCCGCTGTGGCGTGCTCGATGCGGCACCAGAGCACCAAAAGGAGTGGATGGACGACACCATGCAGTACATCACCGACCGCTATACCGACCTCAAGGCGCCGGAACTGGCCCAGGTTCGGGTGCTTGGTGAGCGCTTCTGCCAGCCCGTCGTGCGCCGGGCGCCCAGCACGGTCACCGAAGAAGCCTCGGCCCCGGCCCAGCCGGAAGCTGATGCCCCGACCGAAGAAGTGACCGCAGGCGCGACCGCGTAGCTCGTAACAGGTTGGAACGAAACGGCCGGGATTCCGAATGGAGTCCCGGCCGTTTTCGTGAGCCCGTCATTGTGCCCCGTCATCCCCCGCAGAGCGGGGGATCTCCAGAGACAGTGCCGGCACGAAGCCCGGAGATCCCCGGCTGCGCCGGGGATGACCGATACCAGCTATTCGACCACGACTTCCGTCGTCACCGTGATCGTCGGGTCGAGCGACGACACCACGCTGCAGTACTTCTGGATGGAGAGCTCCACCGACCGCTCCGCCTTGGTCCGGTCCAGTCCCTCGCCCGCGAGATGGAACACCATGGAGATCGCGGTGAAGCGCCGCGGATACTCTTCCCGCCGCTCGCCACTGATCTCGATGCGGCAGCGGGCCAGCTTGACCTTCTTCTTCTCCAGGATGCTCACCACATCAGCCCCGGAACAGGCCGCCGCGGCAAAGAGCAACGTGGTGACCGGTGAGGCGGCTGTGGTACTGTTGCCGTCAATGGTGGACAGGTGACCACGCGGATCGGTGCAGGTGAAGCAGAGATCGTGAGTCCAGTCGAGCGTGGAGGGCGGTCGGACGGGCATGTCGGTCATTGGGTCCTGAGCTTCCTGAAGAAAGGTTTGTTGTAGTCGTACACCGCATAGACCGCGACGGCGCCGGTGGCCCAGGCGGCCCGGTGGAGCACCGCCCAGTCCATCACGAACGCCACCAGGGTCAGCAGCTGCATCAGGGTGACGGCCTTGCCGCCAAGCCTGGCAGGCACGGCGGTGCTCCTGCCAGTCATCATCGTGATCACGAAGGCGATGGAGGCGATGATATCGCGGGCGAGCACCGCGAGGATCTCCCACCAGAGCAGCTTGCCAGAGAAGAGCACCACGCCAAAGGCCGAGGCCATGAAGAGCTTGTCGGCGACGGGATCGAGGAGCGCACCGATACGCGAACCACCGTACCGCCGTGCCACCATGCCATCGCCGAGATCGGTCGCGGCCGCGAGACCGAGGAGCACGAGCCGCGCATCCCGTCCAGTGAAGAACGGGAAGGCGATCGCGATGGGAATCCGGAGTAAAGTGATCCCATCTGCGACAGCAAAGGCGGCCCGGCGCACGACCGGTGTGTCGAATCCCAGCATGTGCGGGGAAAGCTACCGGGGTGGCCGCGACTCCACGACACCTTCGGCGCGTCGAGTGGGGTCGAGTGAGCTGGCAGCCACCTGATGCACCTCCTCGACCGTCACCGCGCGCCATGGGCCGGCAGGGTCGTCGAGCTCCTGCAGTCCCGCGCCGTGCAGCCAGGCATCGGCGATCTCACCCGCGTAGGCGCTCGCTGTCTGCCGCGACATCTCCGCGCCACCAGCCAGCATCGCGGTCGCGCGACGCACCTCCACCGCCGTGGGTGGTTCCGCAGCGAACTCCAGCAGGTCGGTCAGCATTGCCTCGCGAGCCTCCTCGAGCCGCTCCGGCGCGCAGGCGATGTAGGTGAGCAGGGCGCCCGCCGCACGCCGCTGCCATGCCGACGCGATCACGGTGTAGGCCAGCGAGCGCTTGTCGCGCAACGACTCGAACAGCCGCCCGCCGAGTCCGCCAGCGATGGCCGCCCAGCTGTCGGCCGCGAAGCGCGCTTGATCGGAACGCCGCGGACCGGGAAAGACCATTGCCAGCGCCGACTGCTTGCGATCACGCGACTCGATTCGCAGCCCCGGCAGGACTGCCGCCTGACGCTGCACCCCCGCGGCCGCAGGCATCTCCTTGCACCACTGCGCAAAGGCATCGGCCACCTGCTCGGCGAGCCGCTCCGGCTCGACGTCGCCCACGGCGACCACCGTGGTGCGGCCGCTGCCAACGAGTCGACCATGCCACGCGCGCAGCGAGGCACTGTCGAAGCCTGCGACCGATTCCGTCGTGCCGAGAGTCGGTGCTCCGTACCCGGCATCGCCGAAGGCCACGCCGAACGCCAGCTCGAGCGGAAAGCGCACCATATCATCGGCGATCGCCCGGGCGTCTTGGAGCAGCAGCTCGCGCTCGGTGGAAACCGATGTGGCATCGAATCGCGGATCGAAGAGCAGCTCAGCCAGCAGCCCGGACGCTCGTGCAGCACTGCCGGCCACGACGGTGGTCGCGAAGCCCAGCGAGTCGGCGCCGAGCGAAGTGGAGAAGACTCCTCCGAGTGATTCGATGGCGAGCGCGAGTTGCGCGGCATCGCGCGCGGTCGTGCCACGCAGCATCGATCGCATGCCGAGCGCCGCGAGGCCGGCCGTCGCGGCAGTCTCCTGCTCGCTGCGATTGCGATAGGCGCCGAAGGTGATCTGCGACGCCTCGGCATGTCTCGCGGTGAGGATGTCGAGGCCAGGCAGCGCCAAGTGCCAGACGCCGTGGCTCTGCACCCCAGGCGTGGCAATCACGACGTGGGCCGGTGTCTCGACCTCAAGATGACCCACCGCCTTCGGGCGCAGCGACGTACCGAGCATGGCCGCACCGAGTCGTTCGGCATCGAATGGTGTGGTATCGTCGCGGCCGAAGATCGCCACACCGGAGATGGTGGTCGGGTCGAGGAACTCCGCGGCGAGCTCGCGAATGGCTGCAGGGGTCACCGCCATCAGCTCGGCTTCCTCGCGATCGAGTCGGGTCACATCACCCTGGGCCTCGGCTTCGGCGAGGGCCATGGCGCGCCCTTCGTAGCGTTCGAGACCGCGCTGGAACCGCATCCGCGTGAGCGCACGCACCCGATCGAGTTCTGCCTCGGAAACCTCCGTCTCCCGCAGGTCGCGCACCGCGCCACCGATGGCGTCGAGCGTCTCGCCGAGGCGCGCGCCCTCGAACTCGGCACCCACCGCAAAGACGCCGGTGGCCTGCCCCGCCCCGAGCGAAGCAACACCGGCACCGTAGTGCCCCGATCCCACCGACGAGACGATTCCCGGCTCGCGCAGCAGTCGGGTGAGCCGGGCGCCACGCCCGGAACCGAGGACACCAGCGAGCATCTCCAGCCCATGGCTGCGTGCATCGAGCGGGCCGACACCGCGCCATCCGAGCGAGAGATCCACCATCGCGACATCGCCCTCAAGGCGCCGGGCGCGAAGGGTGGCAGCTGCCGTCTCGACCGGCCCCGGGGCGATCGGCTCGCCCGTGCCTGCCCAGTCGCCCCATGCGGCACGGAGAAAATCGAGTCCTTCCTCCTCATCGATGTCCGCGACCAGAGATACGATCGCACGTGAGGGGAGGTAGCGCTGGCGATAGTAGCCGGCCACTTCGTCGCGGGTAAGCGTCTCGAGACGCTCCTCCACGCCGATGCGCCAGCGCCGGATGCGGTGATGATCGAAGAGCAGTTCATGCAGCGTCTCGCCGGTGAGCGCGCCCGGGGAGTCGAGTTTGCGCCGCGCCTCCTGGATGATCACGCCGAGCTCGCGACGCAGCTCCTCCGGATCGATGAGTGCATTGCGCACCTGGTCGGCCTGCAGCTTGGCAAGCTCGGCAGCGGACCCTGCCGGAACGACGGCGTGATACACCGTCCGCTCGTAGGCCGTGTGCGCGTTGAGCGACCCGCCGAGCGCCTTGGTGCGACGCGCCAGTTCACCGGGGCCGAGCAGTGCCGTCCCCTTGAAGAGCATATGCTCGAGCACGTGCGACACACCGACGAGGGTGTCGGGCTCATCGAGGAAGCCCGCACCAATGCGAGTGATCAGGGCAGCGGCGGGCGCGCTCCGGCGGCGCTGCACCAGCAGCGTGACACCATTGGGGAGGCGTTCACGACGAAGACCGGCTGTAGGGGCTTGGCTCACAGGATCAGTTTCGGCCGCCGTTGGACGAAATGCGGCCGCTCATTGGAGAATTCGGATCACGCCGGCAGCGGCGGATCCCTTGAGGAATTGCTCGGCATTGGTGACGGGAATGGTCACGCCGGTCTCGGCGTGGCCACGTCGGGCAAATGATTCCATGAATTCCACCACGGTGTTGTCGGCCCAGGCGCCCTCGACGGCCTGAAGTTGCAGCACCAGATCATCCCACGAGCCGCGCAGGGTGAGGCCGCCGAGGGTTTCGATCACGTGTGACATCGCGTCGCCCATCGAGCGTCGGTGCATCTCGGGGACCTCGCGCATCAACGTCCCGAAGAGCTCGAGCTGATTGGGGTCGCGCGGCGTGCCATCGGAATGGCGGGTTTCGATCTCGCCGAGCATGGCATCATCGGGATGCACCTCTTCCCCGAGTTCGGCGAGGCGCGCGAGCCAAGGCTGCACCTCGGGATCATCGTCACCGACGTCGCGTGCCGTCTTGAGCAACTCGATGGTGCGCCAGATGCCGAGATCATCGAAGTGATCCTCGGGCTCGACGCGAGCGAAATGGAGGAAGGCGGCGGCAAACTCGCCACGATCGTAGAGGATGTTGGCGAGGTAGATCCGCGGCTCGGGATAGGCGGGCTCAATCTCGAGCGCGCGCCGCAACCAGTAGTAGGCGTCGGCGTCCATGCCCAGGCGATGTGCGGTGTAACCCAGTGATGCCGCCACTTCGGGCGATCCGCTGTGGTGTTCCCGAGCATGTTCGAAGAAACGGCGCGCCTCCACGAAGAAGCCCTCGCGGAAGAGTGCGCGACCCACTTGCAGCATCAATTCGTGGTCATCACCGAAGCCGAGTTCCACCAGCTTGGTGAAGGCGCGCAAGGCGCCCTCGACCTGCCCGAGCACCAGCAGCGTCTCGCCCAGTCCTGCGAGGGCATCCTCATCCTCGGGGTCCTGCCCGAGCGCCGCGTCGAACGCCTGGCGAGCCCAGGCATACTCCTCACGGGCGAGCTGGGCGTAGCCGACGCCGACCTGCAACTCGATGGACTGGGGATAGCTGGTCAGCCCTTCGCGCAACAGCTCGAGGGCGTCGTCAAAGCGGGCTTCGTTGTACAGCTGGTGGGCCTGTTCATCGTACTCATCGGAGCTGCGGAAGGGCTCCGTCATGTGCGATATGTCTCCATGTGAGTGCATGTCCAATGTCGGCGGTGGAGGCGGGAAGAGCAATAGGAGGACGGGGGATGGTGGACGGTGGATGGTGGAACCCGGGCCACCGCTACAGTCATCCCCCGCGGAGCGGGGGATCTCCAGACTCAGTCCATTCACCAGCCCCGGAGATCCCGCGCTTCGCGCGGGATGACAGGTACCGCTGGCCGGGGCTCGCTCCTCGTGCTTCCCGTCCACTTGACTCCCCATTCCCGGCTTCTATACTTACTGACTGGTCAGTAACCAAGGAGCGGTCCCGTTGTCTGAAGTCAGTTCCGATCATCCTCCTCGCTTTTCCCGCCGGCCGGAGGCGCGGGCGGAGGAACTGGTCGAGGCGGCGATCGAAGTCTTTGGCGAACTGGGGTTCCGGACCGCAACGTTGGAGCAGGTGGCACGCCGCGCAGGCGTTTCCAAGGGGACGGTCTACCTCTACTTCACCTCCAAGGAAGATCTCTTCCGTGCCATGGTCGAGCGGAAGGTGATCCCGCTGATCGAGGCGGGCGAGGCCTCGCTGCGCGACCACGCCGGCAGCGCCGCCGAGCTGCTCGACCAGATGTTGCGCCGCTTCTGGGAGGCGCTGTCTCGGCCCGACATGCTGCGCCTGACCCGGATCATCAAGTCGGAGCTGAACCATTTTCCCGAACTCCAGCGGCTCTACTTCGAGCAGGTGGTGCAGCGGCATCGCCGGTTGCTGCAGGTGGTGGCGGAACGCGGTGTCGCCGACGGCGAGTTCCGTCCGGAAGCTGTGCGCCTGGTGCCGATGATGGTCCCCGCGCTGGTGGTGCAGCTGAACCAGTACCGTTTCCAGTTTGGGGACCTCGACGATTCGCTACCCTCGATTGATGCTGAGCGCGACCTGGTGCTCTCGCTGGTGCTTGATGGTATCCGCACACCCCGCGCCTCGCGCGGAAAGAAGGATTGATGCGCGCCCGATTCCGATTCGTTCTTGCGCTGGTGGCGGCCCTCCCGCCATGTGCCCCCCTCGGCGCGCAGGCACCGGCGCCCGAGAGCATCACCCTGGCCGAAGCGATCGTCCGCGGGCGAGCGAGCGGCGTGCAGGCGACACTCGCCCACTTCAACGCCGACATCTCGCGGACGCGGAGTGGTCAGCGCGGAGCGGACGTCCTCCCTTCGCTCACGCTGTCGAGCTCACTCTCGAGGCAGACGGTGAACCTCAGGGAATTCGGGCTCTCGATCCCGGGCTTCCCACCAGTCACCGATCCATTCACGCTCTTCCGCGGCAAGGCCGAGGTGCAGCAACTGCTCTACAGTCGCGCCACCTTCGACCGGATGCGCATGGCGAAGGACACCGCGATCGCCGCCGGACTCGACGCCGACCGCGTCGGTGAGCTGACCGCCGCCACTGCCGCCACCGCGTGGCTCCGGTTGATCAGCGCGCAGGAGACGCTGCTCGCCCGCCAGCAGGATTCGGTGATCGGCTTCGCCCTCATTCGCATTGCTGTCGACCAGGTGGATGCCGGCACCGCCGCCCGCATCGATCGCACCCGCACCGAGACGCAGGGGGCAGCCGTCCGCACCGAACTCGCGGTGGCGCGCAATGAAGTGAGTCGCGCCCAGCTCGACCTGGCGCGTGCGCTCGACTTGCCACCCACCACGCCGGTCGTGGCGAGTGGTGAGCCAGAGATTCCACTGGCCGGCGTCCCCGCCGACGCCGAGGCGGCGGTACTGGCAGCGAAGGGGCATCGTCCCGACCTCGCGGCCGAACGGCAGCGCCTGGAAGTGGCCACCCTCGGACTCAAGGCCTTGAAGGACGAATTCTGGCCCACCGTCGGCGCGACCGGCTACCTGCAATCATCCGGGATGCCCAACGATCATCTCTATCGCACCTGGAGTCTCGGGGTGGGAGTGTCCTGGCCGATCTTTGACGGCTTCCGGCGCGATCGTCGCACTGATGAGCAGCGCATCCGGGTGAACATCGCTGAGCTGCGACTGCACGATCTCGAGATGCAGGTGGAGTCCGACGCCCGGATGGCGACGCTCGACATAGCGTCGGCGCGCGAACAGGTCGCCCTGGCGACCGAGCGGTTGCGGCTGGCGGAGCAGGAGCTCAGTGAAGCGCAGGATCGTTTTGCGGCCGGGGTGGCCGGCAGTGTCGAGACCACCACCGCGCAGGCCCAGGTCGCCTCCGCGCGCGATGCCCTTATCCAGGCCCGGGTGACCGCCGGCGCCGCCCAAGTTGGCGCGGCCCGCGCACTTGGCTTGCTCGACCAAGTGCACTGAACGGCGATTCGCCGAGGAAGAACCGATGGCCAACAAGACCCCCATCATTGTCGTGAGTCTCGTCGTGATTGGCGCCGCCGTGTGGGGCGGCAACAAGTACATCTACTCGCGCACCCACGTGGTGACGGACAACGCCCAGATCGACGGGCCGCTCATCCCGATCGCCTCGAAGCTGCAGGCATTCGTGACCGAGGTGCGCGCCGTCGACAATCAGGCCGTCAAGGCTGGCGACACCTTGCTGGTGCTCGACGCCCACGACCTTGATGCCAAGATCGCGCAGGCCGAAGCCGATCTGAACGTGGCGCTGGCGATGGCCGGCAACGGCAAGCATGCCGGCCAACTCAAGGCGCAGCTCGATGCCGCCACGGCGATAGCCTCCGGCACGGAGGCCACCATTGCCAGCGCCGAAGCGGCACTCCGCAAGGCGAGCGCCGATCTCGATCGAATGAAGGGACTGGCGGCGAAGCAGATCGTGCCAGCCCAGCAGCTTGACGCAGCGCAGGCAGCCTACGATGGCGCCAAGGCGACGCTCGATGCCGCCCAACGTCAGCGCACCGCCGCCACCGCTCAGGTGGCCGCCGCCGGCAGCGCCCTCGATGGCGCGGATGCCAAGGTCGCGGCCGCACGGGCGATGCTCAACAATATCGAGGTACAACGGACGTGGGCCGTCGTAACCGCACCAACCGATGGCATCATCTCGCGCCGGATGCTCGAGCCGGGCGCGCTGACGCAGCCAGGCCAGACGGCAATGATGCTGGTGCCGAGCGAGCCACTCTGGGTCACCGCTAACGTCAAGGAGACACACCTCGGCCGCATCACGGTCGGCGACACGGTCAGCTTCACGGTCGACAGCTACGGCGGGCATGAGTTCCATGGCCACGTGATGAGCATTTCGCCGGCCACCGGCGCCAAGTTCGCGCTGCTGCCCCCCGACAATGCCACCGGCAACTTCACCAAGGTGGTGCAGAATGTCCCGGTGCAAATTGAAGTCGCGCGACCGATGGATCCGAAGTATCCCCTGCGCCGGGGGATGTCGGCGGAAGTGACGATCACCACGCCCAAGTAACTCCATGGCGACGATGGCCCTGCCCCTGCCCGCCGAGCGGAGCCGGGACGATATCTACAAGGCACGCTACCTCATTGCCTTTGCGGTGACGCTGGCGTCGGTCATGGAGCTGGTCGACACGTCGATCGTCAACGTCGCGATTCCTCACATGATGGGGAATCTCGGCGCCACGCTCGAGGAGATTGCCTGGGTCAGCACCGGCTACATCGTGGCCAACGTGATCGTGCTCCCCATGACATCGTTCCTCTCCGATCTCTTCGGCCGGCGGAACTATTACACCGGCTCCATCGCGCTGTTCACCGCGGCGTCGTTCTTTTGCGGACACGCGGGGTCGCTCGAATCGCTGATCTTCTGGCGCGTGGTGCAGGGCATCGGTGGCGGGGCACTGATCTCCACAGCGCAGGCCATTCTCTTCGACGTCTTCCCCATCGAGGAGCGCGGCACCTCAACGGCGATCTTCGGCATTGGGGTGATGGTGGGTCCGCTGCTCGGCCCGACGCTCGGCGGCTGGTTGGTGGAGAACTACTCCTGGCCATGGATCTTCTACATCAACCTGCCGCTCGGCGTCATTGCGGGCGTGCTCTGCTGGCAATTCGTGCCGGAGCCATCGGCCAAGGTCAAGCGACGCGACGGCATCGACTGGCTGGGGATCTTTTTCCTCGCCCTGGGCATCGGCGCGCTGCAGATCATGCTCGAGCGCGGCCAGTCGAAAGACTGGTTCGACTCGCGCGAGATTATTCTCGAGGCGATTCTCGCCTGCGTCGGGCTGGTCTCCTTCGTCTGGCGCGAGCTGCTGGCCGAGCATCCGATGGTGGATATCCGGCTGCTCAAGAACCGACAAATGGCGGTGGGACTGGCCTTCGCCCTGGTGCTGGGCTTCGCGCTCTATGCCTCGGTATTCGTGCTGCCCGTTTTCCTGCAGGGTTTGCTGGGGTACACGGCGTTCGATACCGGGATGGTGATGTTCCCCGGCGCGATCGCGAGTGCCGTCACCATGGGATTCGTGGGACGGCTCATGGGAAAGATGGATTCACGCAAGCTGGTGGTGGCGGGCGTGCTGCTCTACCTGGTGTCGATGATCCAGCACTCGCACTACACCCTCGAGATCGGTCTGCACGACACGCTGTTGCCGATCATCCTGCGCGGCATCGGGATGGGGCTGGTGTTCGTACCACTCACCGCGCTCACCGTGGCCGACCTCAAGCCACAGCAGATGGCACAGGGCACCGGACTTTTCAATCTTTCGCGCCAACTCGGTGGCTCGCTCGGCATCGCGGCTGCGGCATCACTGGTGACGCACTTCACCGAGAAGGCGCGCAGCGGCATGCTGCCTCACCTTGGAATCGGTGATCCGATCGTGGAGGGATGGCTCCAGCGGGTCACCGCGGGGCTGCTCCACACCGGCGCGTCGCTTCAGCAGGCGCAGGCACGTGCGCTCGAGATTCTCTCGCTCAAGCTGCAGCAACAGGCCGCGCTCCTCGCCTACGACAAGATCTACCTGACCATGGGCATCGTGTTCACCTGTGCCCTGCCGCTGCTGCTCTTGTTCCGGACCGGCAAGGTGACGGGTGGGAAGGTGGACGCGCATTAGTTGTGAGTCGTGGGTGGGGAACCGGCTTCCGATCGACGTTCCACCAATTTCGGTACGCGAGGTTGCCGCAGGTGACGCCGCCCCAAGCGTGCCAGCGCGATCACGACAAAGTCTTCGGAACCTTGCCAGTCTGCTCCTTTATCTTGTCGAGGCGGGCTGGAAGGTCATTGCAGAATCCGGCTTACGGAGTCGAGCGCGTTGCGCGCCCCAGGACCACGGCCATGAGGTCCGGGCGCCGAAGGAGCAGGCCGCCCCAGAGGAACCCCGCGACGTACACCGGGAAGAGGATGTGTGACCACAGCGGCGCCTCCATCCGAAGTTGCGCTGCGACCGCGCCTCCGAGAAAGCCAGTCAACAGGACCGCGCCGATGGCCGCGGTCGCGGGCACCAGATAGAGCAACGTCAGGAGCAGCAGGATTGCCCCCACGAGCCGGACGCTCGAGTCGGGAAATCCCAGCGCAGTCGTAGCTACGACCGACGGCTGAGCTCGCGCGACTTTCATCCCCCCGTCCATCAAGAAGAACATGACGGCGACGGCGCTGAGCGCATAAGCGAACCAGAGGCGGGATGTCGACATGTGCAGTGGGTCTCGATGTGTGCGGTGGGTGAGTGGACAAACTATTCAATAGAGTATACTATATGTAATGTCCGGTCACGCCAAACGCAAGTATGATCTCTCGAATCGACGTGCCGCGGCGGCCCGCACCCGCATCATGGACGTGGCCCGCGAGCTGTTCGCGCAACGCGGCCTCGACCAGGTCACGATTGAGGCGCTCGCCGCTGAAGCCGAGGTCTCGGCGGCAACGGTGTACGGGATGTTCAAGTCGGAGGCCGGGCTGCTGCGCGCGCTCATGGACGCATCGCTCTTCAACGATCAATACCAGACGTTCGTGGCCAGATTGCTTGACGTCGACGACCCTGCAACGCTCCTGCGCATGACCGCTGCGATTGCCCGCGCGATCTATGACGGCGAGCGGGCGCACCTTGGCCTCGTGCGCGGCGCTTCGGCATTCTCTTCCGAACTCCGTGACCTCGAGCAGCAGTTCGACCAGCTCCGCTACAACGCGCAACGCGACCGGGCTCGGCGAGTGGCGCGGGTGGGCACGGTGCGTGCCGGACAGTCGCCGCGCCGTGTCCGCGATGTCATGTGGATGTACACGGGACGCGACGTCTATCGAATGCTGGTCGTAGAACGCGGGTGGTCGTCCGCGGCGTACGAGCAATGGCTCGGCGACACGCTCGTGCTCACGCTTCTGGCCGCTCCGTCGTCCTAGCCGTGCGCGGGGCACGCTCGGGAATGGGATGCGATCGGTGGCGCAGCAACCGAGTGGTGACCCGTCGAAGCCTCGGCTCGGGAGTGTGCACGGCCCAGAGATCGTTTGGCTCGGGTCAATCATGTTGCCGCTATACTTCCTTGGTCGTGTCTCCGGTCTGTCCACGTACCGAAAGAGACCATGCCGTCGACTACAAGCGACCACTTGGCATCCGCAATTCGGCATCAGATCCAACGCGACCAATCTGATCTCGTGGATTTCGCCTCCGACCTAATCCGTGTCGATAGCGAAAACCCTCCTGGGGCTGCCTACCAGGAATGTGCGGAACTGATCGCCGTTCGGCTCAGTCGGATGGAGCTCGAAGTCCAGACCATGAACCCTTCCGGCGTCGGCCCCTGCGTGGCTGGCACATTTGGCGAGGGCGGCAGAGCGCTCTATTTCAGCGGTCACTACGATGTGGTGCCAGCCCAGGATCGATCCCAGTTCGACCCGGCCCTGCGCAAGGGCAATCTCCACGGACGCG